>JALULB010000162.1 GCA_027041035.1 Sedimenticola sp.
ACACCGGCCACCTGAAGAGCGGCGCGCCGGCGCGCCGCTCTTCAGGTGGCCGGTGTCGAGGGCGACGGTGAGGTCGGCGATGAAGCTGTCGACGGTTTCGCCGGAGCGATGCGAGACGAAGGCGCCCCAGCCGTGGTCGCGCGCCAGGCGCGTGGCGGTGATGGTCTCGGTGAGGGTGCCGATCTGATTGAGCTTGATCAGCACGGCGTTGGCGACGTCTTCCTCGATGCCGCGCGCGATGATCTCGGGGTTGGTGCAGAACAGGTCGTCGCCGACCAGTTCGATGCGCGCGCCGAGCTGCTGGTTGAGCAGCTTCCAGCCGTCCCAGTCGTCTTGCGCCATGCCATCTTCGAGCAACACCAGTGGGTATTTCTCGACCAGTTGCTGGTAGTAGGCGACCATCTCGGCGGAGTCCAGGCGTCGATCCTCGGTGCGCAGGTGGTATCGACCGTCTTCGTAGAATTCGCTGGAGGCGGGATCGCAGGCGATGCCGACATCCTTGCCGGCTTGCAGTCCGGCGTTGCCGATCGCTTCGACGATCAGTTCGAAGGGTTCCTCGTTGGAGGCCATGCGCGGCGCGAAGCCGCCTTCGTCGCCGACGCCGACCGACAGGCCGCGTGCTTCCAGCAGGGTTTGCAGCGCGTGGTAGATCGTGCTGCCCCATTCCAGCGCCTGGGCGAAACTGTCGGCGCCGTAGGGCGCGATCATGAATTCCTGGAAGTCGGCGCCTTGCCAATGGGCATGCACGCCGCCGTTGAGGATGTTCATGTGCGGTACCGGCAGGCGTGTCGAATCCGGCCCGCCGAGATACTGGTAGAGATGCAGTCCACAGGCTCTGGCGGCGGCGCGGGCGATGGCCAGCGACACACCGAGGATGGCGTTCGCGCCGAGACGCGATTTGTTCGGCGTGCCGTCCAAGGTGATCATCGCGCGGTCGATGTTCGCCTGCTGACGGGCGTCCAGGCCATGTACCGCCGGGGCGATCAGGTTGTTGACGTTGGCCACCGCCTGGGTAACGCCCTTGCCGCCGAAATGGCGTTCGTCGTCGTCACGCAGTTCGACGGCCTCGCGGCTGCCGGTGGAGGCGCCGGAGGGTACCGCCGCGCGGCCCCGCGTGCCGCCGGACAGTTGACATTCGACCTCGACGGTGGGGTTGCCGCGCGAATCGAGGATCTGGCGCGCGTGGATCTGGGTGATGCGAGATTGGGTTTCCATTATGCTCTCCGGTTTTACCGTGGTCCGGTTTGGGTTTGGACCATCGCGGTAGTTGAATGGCCTGGATGGGGCTTGCCCGATGCCGGGCGATTCGTTTCGATCCCGCTTATCTCGCGGGTAGCGCGAACGCCATCCAGGCCACGATGCGGTCAGCTTTTTTGTGACAGCTTCTTTTCGACTTCCAGTACATGTCGCGTGGTGGTCAATACGGTATCGGGGTTCAGGCTCATCGAGTCGATGCCGATCTCGACCAGGTATTCGGCCATCTCCGGGTAATCGGACGGCGCCTGGCCGCAGAGTCCGGAATGACGCTGGTTGCGGCGCGCGCCCTCGACCGCCATGCGGATCATCTGCTTGACGCCTTCGTCGCGCTCGTCGAAGTCGAAGGCGACGATCTCGGAATCGCGATCGACGCCGAGGGTCAGCTGGGTCAGGTCGTTGGAGCCGATCGAGAAGCCGTCGAACAGCTTGGAGAACTGGTCGATCAGGATCACGTTGTTCGGGATCTCGCACATCACATAGACCTCCAGGCCGTTGTCGCCGCGCTTCAGGCCGTGCCCGGCCATCGCGTCGAGCACGCGCTGGCCTTCGTCGACGCGGCGGCAGAACGGGATCATCAGCTTGACGTTGGTCAGCCCCATGTCGTCGCGCACGCGTTTCATCGCCGCGCATTCCAGCGCGAAACCCTCGGCGTAGGCCGGATGGGTGTAGCGCGCCGCGCCGCGAAAGCCGATCATCGGGTTGTCTTCCTCCGGCTCGAACACCCGGCCGCCGAGCAGGGTGGCGTATTCGTTGCTCTTGAAGTCGGACATGCGCACCACGACCGGTTTCGGCCAGAACGCGGCGGCGATCGTGGCGACGCCCTCGGAGAGTTTCTGAACGAAGAACTCGGCGCCGTCCTTGTAGCCCAGCGTCAGGGTCTCGATGGCCTTGCGTTCCTTCTTGTCTTCCAGGCGTTCGGGGTGCAGCAGCGCCAGCGGATGCGCCTTGATGTATTCATTGATGATGAATTCCAGCCGCGCCAGGCCAACGCCGTCGTTCGGCAGGGCGCGCGTCGAGAAGGCCAGGTCCGGGTTGCCGAGGTTGATCATGATCTCGGTGCGTGGGCGGGGCAGGTCGGACAGATCGGTGCGAATCACCCTGAACGGAACCTCGCCGCGATACACCCGGCCCTCGTCGCCGCCGGCGCAGGAGACGGTGACGGTTTCGTCGTCGGGTATGTTGTCGGTGGCGTCGCCGCAGCCGACCACCGCCGGGATGCCCAGCTCGCGCGCGATGATCGCGGCATGGCAGGTGCGGCCGCCATGGTTGGTGACGATCGCGGCGGCCTGCTTCATCACCGGTTCCCAGTCCGGCGTGGTGGTGTCGGCGACGAGTACCTCGCCGGGCTGGAACTCGTGCAGGTGGGCGACATCGTGGATGTAGCGCGCCTTGCCGGTGGCGATGCGCGTGCCGATGGCGTAGCCACGCGCGAGAATCTCGCCGCTGCCCTGTAGCTGGAACTGTTCCAGGATGGTGCCGGTCTGCTGCGAGGCGACCGTCTCCGGGCGTGCCTGCACCAGGTAGAGTTTGCCGTCCAGGCCGTCCTTCGCCCACTCCATGTCCATCGGCTTGTCATAGCCGGCGCGGTCGCTGTAATGCTGTTCGATGGTCAGCGCGTAGTCGGCCAGCCTCAGCACGTCCTCGTCCTCGATGCAGTAGCGCAGGCGGTCGGCTTCCGGTGTCGGGATGTTGCGTGTCAGCTCGCGTGTCTGGCCGGTCGCGTAGATCATCTTGATCGCCTTCTCGCCACGATGGCGGCGCAACACCGCGCGATGGCCGGCGAGGAAGGTCGGCTTGTGGACATAGAACTCGTCTGGCTCGACCGCGCCCTGCACGACATTCTCGCCGAGACCGTAGGCGCCGGTGATGAACACCACGTCACGAAAGCCGGTCTCGGTATCGAGCGAGAACATCACCCCGCTGGCGGCCAGGTCCGAGCGCACCATCTTCATCACGCCGATCGACAATGCGACCTTGAAATGATCGAAACCCTGGTCGATGCGGTAGTGGATCGCGCGGTCGGTGAACAGGCTGGCGAAGCAGCGTCGGCAGGCATCCAGCAGCGCGGCGTCGCCACTGACATTCAGATAGGTGTCCTGCTGGCCGGCGAAGCTGGCGGTCGGCAGATCCTCGGCGGTGGCCGACGAACGCACCGCCAGGCTCAGGCCGTCACCGTATTCGTCCTGCAACTGGTGGTAGGCGTCGAGGATCTCTTGCGCCATGTCGTCCGGGATGCCGGCACCGTAGATGATATCGCGCGCGCGCGCGCCGCGTCGCGCCAGGTCCTCGACATCGTCCGGGTTCAAACCCTCCATCGCCTCGCGCAGCGGTTGCCAGGCATTCGCCTTTTCGAGCATCACGCGATATGCCTCGGCGGTCACCGCGAAGCCATTCGGGATACGCACGCCCTTCGGCGTCAGATCGCGGTACATCTCGCCGAGCGAGGCGTTCTTGCCGCCGACCAGCGGTACATCGTCGATCGTCAGATCCTTGAACCAGCTGATATAGGTGGGTTTGTTGCTCATGATTGTTATCTCCTCGTGATGGTTTCTAATCGAGTCGGCCGGAATCACGGGCCGTGGCCACTGGCATGATGGCAGAGACTCTACCGCCCGTTTCTAAAGTTGACCGTAACTACTCAGCTAACCGCTGAAATGCGCCAGCTCTGCGTTCAAAAATGGTCATTTACACGTGTAAACTCACATTTTTTGCCTTGATCTGACGCATTTCAGCGGCGATCTGAGCAGTTACCCATGTTTTAAACGACTCGCTGAGTAGTTACAGTTGACCTTAAGGTTTCATGGGAAATCGGTGTCCGTTGCCGATGCTTGGCTGCATGACGACATTCATGTCAGCGCCCTCGAGCCGTAGCTGTTTTATGAAATATAGACTGTTTTAATACGGCACAATGTCATTTAGATGACGACTCTACAGGCAGCATCGGGCCAGCATCGCATAAAGATAGGGTACGATTGATTCAGATCAATGGAAGCAGACCCATGAGGCCGAAAAAGATCAGGTAGAAGGCGACGATATAGTTCAGCAGCTTCGGCCAGATCAGGATCGCGATCCCGGAAAGCAGCGAGACGAGGGGCGGACCGGCGAGCATCAGATCAAAATCCATCGGGTTCTCCGTCAACGGTGTGGAAAGGTGGAAGGAACTATAGATCGGAAAACCACATCCTGCTGTCACCCAGGTGGCAAGCCGGCGCGCCTGCGATATCCCCGGCGACCCGTTCCGGGGCGCTCGATCCATCCGGTTGAAGAGTAGCGCGTGCCGACGAGAGTTTCGAAGTCTGGCTGGCGGAGGCTATATAATGCGGCCTCTCCTCCGCGTGGCACGAGTGCCCGCGCAGGCCGGATTCCTCTTATCTTGCATGGTGACGGACGATGTCGGCGCGACCCTTTTTCGATGCTCTCGATAGCCTGGCGATCGGCTCCTATGGCGCCGCCGGTCTGGTGCTGCTGTTGATGCTGGAGTCGATGCCGGTGATCGGTCTGTTCATCCCGGGCGTGTTTCTGATGGTCGGGCTGGGTTCGTTGAGTGGTGGTGGTTACTTCGGTTTTGTCGATTGCGTGATCTTCTCCAGCATCGGCGCTTTGCTCGGTGACAGCATTGGCTACTGGCTGGGCTATCGGGGAGGCGAGCATCTGCTCGCGCGGTTCGCCAGCCGACGTACGCGGCGGAGTCGCGAGAAGGCGCTCGATTTCCTCGACCGGCATGGCCGTTGGGCAGTGTTCCTGGGTCGCTTCGTGTGGTTCTTCCACCCGGCCGTGCCGTTATTCGCCGGGGTCAGCGGCATGCGGCCGTGGCGTTTCTACCTCGCTGATGTGCCGGCGGTCGTTCTGTGGGTGGTCGTCTATGCCGGCATCGGCCATTGGGCTACCGGCGTCGCGCGCGAACGCACGTTGGAGTTCTTCACCGTGCTCGGCGTGGCGATCGGCGTGCTGCTGCTGGTTTGGCTGTTCCGTCACCTGCGCCGGCGGCGATCATCCACGTCGATGTAGCAGTCCGCGCTGGCTGAACACCAGTTCGGCGAGGATCACCGCGAGGTAACTCAAGCCGATCCACAGCAGGTTTCTCGCATCGTCCCGGTACAGGTAGCCGATCAACGCGCCCCACGAGGCCAAGGACAACAACAGCCCGATGAGCGCCCACGCGCCGCCGCCCCCGGTCTTCTTGCGCAAGCGCCATGCCGACAGGTTGATCAGCGCGAAGATCAGCAGAAAGGTCGAGCTGGCGAAGGACGAGATGATCGTCAGATTGGCGACATTCACGAATACCAGCGTCAGCACGGTGATGATCACCAGGCTGACCCATGGGATGTTGTTCTGCTTTCTACGGAAGCCGAAGGCGCGGGGCAGGGCGCGCTCATGTGCCATGATCATGCCGAGCCGCGCGGTGCCGAACAGCGTTGCATTGATCGCCGAGGCGGTGGAGAACAGCGCCGCCAGCCCGATCAACAGAAAACCGGCCTCGCCAAGAAAGGGTTTTGCCGCGACCGCCAGCGCGTACTCCTTGTACTTCTGAATCTCGTCCGGCAGCAGGTTGCCGACCGCCACCAGCGATACCAGGATATAGATCGCGATGGTCACCGCGATCGACCAGACGATACCGCGCTTCAGGTTGCGTTCCGGATTCTCCATGTCGTTGATCGCGTTCGGAATCAGCTCGAAGCCCTCGTAGGCGACGAAGATCAGCGCCGCGCCCATGATCACGCCGCCATAGCCAAGATTGAACACCGGCAGCACATGGTCGGCCTTGATATAGAACAGACCGATGCCGGCGAACAGGAACAGGATGATGACCTTTACCGTGACGATCAGCAACTCGCTGCTGCCGCTGGCCTTTACGCCATACAGATTGATGCTGAGAAAGGTCAACAGGATGAGTGTCTCCAGCAGATGATGCATCGCCGGATTGTTGCCATCGTCGCCCAGCATCGCGCTGCCGTAGACGCCGAAGGTGTAGGCGTACAACGCCATTGTGCCGATGTAGCCGACCAGCAGCAGCCAGCCGCCGATCGCGGCGACGTTCTGGTTGGCGAAGGCATGCTCCAGAAAGGTGAAGCTGCCGCCGCTGGACTGGTAGCGCATGCCGAGCCGCGCGTAGGACAGCCCGGTCAGCATCGCGATGATGCCGCCCAACGCGAAGGCGATCGGCGCGGCATGCCCGGCCTGGGCAATCGCCAGGCCGAGCACCGAGAATATGCCGCCGCCGACCATGCCGCCGATGCCCATCGCGATGACCTCTTTCAGGCTGAGGTTTTCGGCGCTGCCGGGTTTTTCGTCCATGCGGATTCCGTCGGATGATGGTTGGGATTGCTGCTATGATAATCGACGACAACCCGGAAATCCTGTCATCCGGGTGACAGCCTGGGGAAGCCTTTCATGCGAGACTGTACACCGATGTGGAAAAACGCTGACGACGAGGCATCGTGCCGGCATCCGGAATGCGCGCGGTGGTCATCCGATGAAGCGTGATCCGGTGCGTTACCAGCGCTGCAAGGAGGTGCTGGCCAATTCGCCACTGTTCGGAGGGCTACCCGATGCCTTGCTCGACGATATGCTGTCGTTGTTCCGTTATGAAACCTGGCGGCGGCGTACGCAACTCGACCCCCGGCTGTTCCGCGAGCGCTTCTATCTGCTGATCGATGGCCGTCTCGAAGTGATGCGTGTCAACCCCGACAGCGGCAAGAGCATCATGCTGGCGCTGCTCGGACCCGGCGACGGCATCGACATGGTGACCCTGCTGAACAGCCATCCGCACGAGGTCACGCCGGTCCCGCTGGACGATGCGGAACTGGTATCGGTGCCGCTGGACGCGGCGCGTCGCTGGATCGCCACGCATCCGGAGTTCAACCGTAACTTCCTGCCGTATCTGGCCGAACAGATGCGCAAGATGGAGGATCTGGCCACCGATCTGGCGTTGCACGACACCATGACACGGCTGGCGAGGCTGATACTGCGGCATGTCGCGCCCGGGCACAAACAGGCGCGACAGGACGGTGGCCGGCATCTGCATCTGATCAACGACCTGCACGACGAGGCACTCGCGCGCATGGTCGGATCGGTGCGGCAGGTCGTCAACCGACATCTGCAACACTGGCGTCGTTGCGGCGTGTTGCAACGGCGCGGATTCCACACCGAGATCGCGGATCTGGAGGCGCTACGCGGTTACGCCGGCGAGGTCATGCAGGCAAAGCATGAAACCCGCTCGCCCTGATCCGCGAGGTGAATTCAGCGGAGATCATGGCTCCGGCAAGCAAATGTCTACATCTTCGGGATGCAGGCCCGGCGTCCCGACTCCTGAATATACGCAGGCGCGATAAGGCTGAAGGTGCAAGCATTGAGTCGTTGGAGCAATAACCTATGAAAATCTCGTTTCACGGCGCCGACCAGGGCGTCACCGGTTCCTGCCATCTGATCGAATGCGCGGGCAGCAAGGTATTGATCGACTGCGGTATGTATCAAGGCGGGCGTGCATTGCGCGAAGAGAATGCCGCGCCCTTCGGCTTCGACCCGGAGGACATCGACTACCTGCTGCTGACCCACGCACATCTGGATCACTGCGGCCGCATCCCGTTGTTGGTGAAACGTGGCTTCAAGGGCGAGATCATCACCACCCCGGCCTCGGTGGAGTTGGCGCGCCTGGTGATGCTGGATTCCGCCGGCCTTCAAGAAGAAGAGGCCCGCTACCAGCAGCGCAAGGAACGCCGCCATCGCGGCAAGCACGTCGAGACCGCCGAGCCTTTGTACACCACGCTGGATGCGCTCAACAGCCTGGAATTCCTCGGTCGCCGCGCCAGCTACGATCAACCGATCGATATCGCGCCGGGTATCCGCGCGACCTTCATCGACGCCGGGCATATCCTGGGTTCGGCGAGTATCCTGCTGGAATTGGAAGAGGATGGCCGCCGGCATCGCGTGCTGTTCTCCGGTGATCTCGGTTCCGGCGGCCACCCGATCCTGCGTGATCCGACGCCTCCGCCGCATGCCGACACCGTGGTGATGGAAACCACCTATGGCGATCGGCTGCACAAGCAACTGAAGCCGTCGGTCGAGGAGCTGTACACGGTGGTCAACCAGACGATGGCGGGAGGCGGCAACATCGTCATCCCGACCTTCGCCCTGGAGCGCGCCCAGGAGATTCTGTTTTTCCTGCGCGAGGGCGTGGAATCGAAGCAGATTCAGCATTTCATCAACCTGTTTCTGGATTCGCCGATGGCTATCTCCGCGACCGAGATCTTCCGTCGCCATCCGGAATGCTTCGACCAGGAAACCCTGGAACTGCTGCGCGATGGCAATGACCCGTTCAAACTGCCGGGCCTGCATTTCACCCGCGAGACCGCCGAATCCATGGCCATCAACCAGATAGACAGCG
This sequence comes from Sedimenticola sp., assembly GCA_027041035.1. Classification (GTDB taxonomy): domain Bacteria; phylum Pseudomonadota; class Gammaproteobacteria; order Chromatiales; family Chromatiaceae; genus JALSSX01. Next base: position 8,642 of record JALULB010000162.1, read on the forward strand.
GCGCGGTGATCATGGCCGGCTCCGGCATGTGTACCGGCGGACGGGTCACGCATCACCTGAAGCACAACCTGTGGCGCGACGAATGCAGCGTCGTCTTCGTCGGCTACGCGGCCAACGGCACCCTCGCGCGGCGTATCATCGACGGCGCCCGGAAAGTGCGCATCTTTGGCGAAGAGATCCCCGTCGCCGCCAGCATCCACACCATTGGCGGTTTCTCCGCGCATGCCGACCAGGCCGAGCTGCTGGCCTGGCACGACCATGTCGACAAACCGCAAACCACCTACCTGGTGCATGGCGAACTCGACAGCATGACCGCCTTCGCCGGCAAATTGCGGGATACCCAGGTCGTCATGCCGCAGTTGGACCAGGTGTTCGAGCTCTAGCCGATGTCGAAACTGGCGCGAGAGAACCTCATCTACCTGTTGCTGAGCAGCATCGTCGTCGTCGGCGGCTACTGGTTCCTGCGTTACGCCTACCACGTCGCGGACAAGGCGCCGTTCTCGCAGGAGATCGTGCTGATCATCCTCGGCGCCATCATCACCATGCTGATCACCGCCTTGCTGCTGAACAAGCAGACCGAGGTGGAGCTGAAGAAAGAAGAAAGCATCAAATTCATCGAGCTGAAGACCGGGATCTATATCCAGCTGATCGACCACATACAACAGGTCATGCTCGGCGGCGATGTCGACCGCGAGGACCGCATACGCCTGCGCATCCTCGCGCACAAACTGGCGATCGTCGCCGCGCCGGACGTGCTTCAACAGTTCGAATACCTGGTCGAACGCTTCACCAACGTGACGCGTGACAATGAAGTCGCCCAGGAGGATGTCGACGTGTTGATGGAGGAACTGGCGAAGCTGTCGGTATGTATCCGCAAGGACCTGATCGGTGACTTGGATGATCGGCAGGGCATCGACCAGGAGAAAGTGACCCGGCAGATCATGGAGAACTCGGATGCCTTTGGTGAATGACCGCCTCCGACAGGCAAACGTCGGTTTCTCGCAGCCAGTCAGACTCAGTTTGGAAAAATGAAGACCACGTGCTTGGGCGTGGCGGTAAAGGTGAAGAAACTCATATTCGGCTGGCGGCCATGCTTGGCCATGGAACGGAACAGGCGCTCCAATTCATCCCCTTCGCTATCATTGCCCGCCGCTTGTCGGGTTACGCTACGCTAACCCGACCTACCTGTTCTTCATCTGCCGTAGGTCGGGTTAGCGCAGCGTAACCCGACATCCCCGCTCAAATTGGCGATAGCGGGGAAAGAGCAGAGTCTCTTTCGGACCGCTGCGTCGGGTTTTTCGTACGGTTCATTCATGTCCGATGCCTTCGGGCCGCGTAAGTCGGGTTAGCGTAGCGTAACCCGACATCTCCATCGGTCTGCCTGCTCCTCTGCGTCGGGTTACGCCCTGCGGGCTAACCCGACCTACGGGGTTTTCGTGCGCTTTACTCATGGCCGATGCCTTCGAAATCCATGGTGGTCGCGCCCCAATCGCCGGGGTATATCCCGGCGCGGACGTGGCGATGGAAACTGCTGTGCCGCCACTCCTTCGGCGCATTGACGTAACCGTGTTTTACCGGATTGTAATGGATGTATTCGACGTGCCTGGTGAAGTCGGTTTCGTCACGCAGGAGGTGTTCCCAAAATCGATTCTGCCAGATCGCCTGCTGTTTTTTGTTTTGGCGACTTCGATTTGGAGGCGCGCGTAGATCCGAAGGACTGTGTTTGCTGAACCAGGTCTTGATGAGACGCCAGCGGGTGGAGAAGTCGGCATCCTCCGGCGGCAGGGTCCAGATGCAATGGATGTGGTCCGGCAAGATGACGATGGCTTCGATGCCGAAGGGACGTTTTTCCTTCACGGTGCGGAATGCCTGGCGCAGGAGGTCGATATTGGCTTCATTGTCGAACAGGGGGCGACGTTGCTCGGTGACCACTGTGAAGAAATAGGCGGCTCCGGGGATGAATGCGCGTCGGTATTGCATGGTGGTTTCCTTGTCGGGTTACGCTGCGCTAACCCGACCTACTCTTGGCTTGTTCATATAGTCACCTCCCGCAACATCCCCATAATCCGCTTTTCCACCTCCGCCAGTCCGGCATCGATCTCCGCCAACGGCCTGGGTGGTTGATATTTGAAGAACTCCCGGTTGAAGTTGATCTCGCGATCCACTTTGCTGGCCTCGAAATCCATTGGAGCATTCAATCGCGGGTCGCCAGTCAAACAACAGTCAAAGGTCATGATGCAGCTTATGTTATTGATATTCATAGCGTTACATCCGCTACGCATATAGCTGTCCGGGTATTCTGTCAA
>JALULB010000163.1 GCA_027041035.1 Sedimenticola sp.
GCTTGCGCCCGATCCAGCCTGTACTGGGATCTGCCGTTCATCCTCGCCTATGTACTCTTTCTGGTGCTGCTGTTCGCTACCGCGCTGCGCTATCTTCAGTTGCCGTTCAAGGATTACCGTCGCGCCTTTACCGCGATCCTGCTGGCCGGCCTGCTGGACGTGATCGAGGATGTCGCGTTGCTGGCGGTACTGAACAGCGTCGCTTGGTTTCCGGTGTTGCTCGCCGGTGTCGCGGCGACGCTGAAGTTCCTGTTGCTGGGCGGGGTGTCGATCGCGCTGCTGTCGCTGGGGGCGTACTGGCTGTTCAGTCGCGCCTGGCAATCGAATGCCAGACAGGCGCCGGAATGGATCAAGCCGCTGGAGCGGGTGGTGGAGAACGAGGCGCGCTATCTGCGTGGCCGTCGCGAGCTGGCCGGGCTGAAAGACGACCCGCGTTTCGAGGACGCGCCCGTCGGCCTGGCGCTCTCCGGTGGCGGGATCCGTTCGGCGACGATCAACCTGGGCGTGATCCAGCGGCTGATGGAAAGCGGTTTCTTCAAACGCATCGATTACCTCGCCACGGTCTCCGGCGGAGGCTATATCGGCACCGCGCTGTCCAGCCTGTTGGCCTCGCGCAGGCACACCGGGTTCGATGCACAGGCTTTCGAATTCGGCGAGCATGATCAGCCGCATTTCGACAGCGAAGGCGCGGCCGCGCCGTTCGCCGAAAGCCCGAAGACCCCGACCGAGAAGCATCTTCGCTGGTTGAACGGTGGCGATGTCGTCGCCCATCTGCGCGCGTTTGGCGAGTTCCTCGTGCGCCGTCATCGGGTGCTGAATCGGGACGTGTTGCGCACCATCGGGCATCTGCTCAGTGGCGTCACCAGCATGTTGCTGTTGTTCGCGATGATGATCTTTCTGATCGCCAGCGTTCTGCTGGTGTTGATGCGCCTGAACGGCGGTCCGGTGCCGATGGACTTGGTCGCCAGCCTGTCGGCTTATCTGTCCGGCATGCGCCAGACCAGCGGTTGCGACGCCGTGGCGGTCAGCCTTTTTCTTGGCGCGGTGTCCCCGTTGTTGTTGTCCAGCGTGGCGTCGTACACCCTGGTCAGAACGCCCGATGCCTGGTTTCGGCGCGATGGCGACAGTGCCGAGGAGGCGCGCCAGTATCGCTTGCTCTGGGTCGTCGGCGGGGCGCTGTTCATCACCGGGTTCGTGCTGAATCCCTTGTTGTTACACGGGGCCGGCGATGCCGAGCCATCACTGCTGCTGCCGCCGCTGTTTTTTCTCGGCGCGGTGCTGTCCACCGCCGTGACCTACGTACTGATGCTGGTCGCGGCGCTGGATCGCAGCTACTTCCGTTCCGGTCGCAAGCATCGTTCCTACCTCGGCGCGCTGCTCGGCTTGAACCTGTATCTGCTGGCGGTTGCCTCGGGCGTGATGCTGATCCCCTATCTGGTCGGGATGCTGAACTCGCTGGAAAGTATTGGCGGTACCGCGACCACCGGCGCCGGCGGCGGGCTGGTCGCCGTCGCACTCGCCTGGTGGCGCAAGCGCAAGGCGGACGATGGTGTCGAACAGTTGAAAAGCTGGTGGCAACGCTCGGCGGTCTTGCTGCACAAGCTGGTGCTGGGCGTGGCGGTCGCGGTGTTCATCGTCGCGGTGCTGTTGCTGGCGGTGATTGCCGTTGTCGATGTGCTGGAATGGCTGGGGCACGCGCCGGTCAGCATGAATGGCTTGCTGCTGTGCGTGAGCGGGTTTGGCGTGCTGTTTCTGGCCTCCGGCTACTTTGCCGACTTCAACAAGCTATCGCTGCATTACTTCTATCGCGATCGCCTGGTCGAAGCCTATATGCGCACCGAGGCGAGGCCGCGCGACAGCTACGGCCGCGAGCAGGAGTTGAAACGCGACCACGGCGAGATGCGCCTGACCCAGTTGCAGGGCCGGCCGGGTGACGGGAGCAAGGCCCGCTTGGCGGAAGGCGAGTCGTTCGTCCAGTACCGGGTCAAGCCGCGCGGCGAACTGGATCGCTTCAAGTTCTGGTTGCCGCCGGAGATGGAGGAACAGCGTTTCGCCGGCGCGGTCACCCCGGCGCCCTATCACCTGTATTCCACCTGCGTGAACCTGCTGACCGATCGTGACATGCGCTTCCGCAGTCGCAAGTCGGACATCTTCATCTTCTCGCGTTTCTTCTGCGGCTCCTCGGTCACCGGCTACATGGACAGCGGCGTGTATCGCATGGGCAACACCAAGGTCGCGCGGGCGATGACCATCTCCGGCGCGGCGGTGGATTCGGCGATCGGCGGCGACAGCTTCTTCGCCCAGTCCTTTGCCACCACGCTGTTCAATATCCGTCTCGGACAATGGATGGAGAATCCCGCTTTCCGCGACGGAAAATGTGCCTGCTGGCAGGAGAACTGGGTGTTCTGGCCGAAGTACCTGCTGATGGAAGCCCTCGGCATGAGCGATTCGCGCCGCCGCCTGGTGCATCTCTCCGACGGTGGGCATACCGGCGACAACCTCGCCCTGGTACCGTTGCTGCAACGCCGTTGCCGGCTGATCGTCGTCGTCGATGCCGAGCACGATCCCGACTACACCTTCGGCTCCCTGGTCAACGCGATCCGCTACGCCGATGTCGATTATGGCGTGCGCATCGATATCGACCTGGACGGTTTCCTGCCCGACGAACAGGGTCTCACGCCGAAGCATTTCGTCACCGGCCGGATCCATTACCCCGAGACCGATCATTTCGCCGCCAGCGAGGGCGTGCTGGTCGTGCTGAAGTCCTCGGTGACCGCCGGCGACGAGGCGCTGATCCACAAGTTCAGGCAGATCCACCCGAACTTTCCGCAGCAGACCACCGGCGACCAGTTCTTCAGCGAGGCGCAGTTCGAAGCCTATCGCAAGCTGGGACGGGCGATGGCGCGGGATCTGCTGGCCGAGCACCCGGAGCTGGAGCAAGGGGACCTGAACGTCGCGGAATAGCAGACCGCGTGTCGGCGAAACCGGCAGCCGCCGACCGCTCGCGCGCAACCGAATCCGCCCGGAATCCGCGTTTTCCAGTATCATTGCGCGTTCCCAATCCCAGCCTGTGTGAAGAGTCTGAATCATGCTGAATCTGCGCGGCGCCCCGGCGCTTTCCGAATTTCGTCTGAACAAGCTACAGCGGCAGATCGCCGAACGGCTTGGGCATCCGGTCGATGTCTATGCCGAGTTCGCGCATCTGGTGGATGCCGATGGATCCCCGAGCGACTCCGAGCTTCGGGTATTGCGCCGGTTGTTGCACTACGGGCCGCATCGTCAGGCGCGCGAGCCGGCCGGCACCCTGCTGCTCGCGGTGCCGCGACCGGGAACCATCTCTGCCTGGTCGTCGAAGGCGACGGATATCGCGCATAACTGCGGGTTGGTCTCGGTGCGGCGTATCGAGCGCGGCGTCGCCTGGTATTTCGGTGAAGGCGTGTCGGGCGACGAGGGCCGGGCAGCGATCGCGGACCTGCTGCATGACCGCATGATGGAGATTCTGCTGCCGCGTTTCGAGGATGCCGAGGTGTTGTTCCGCCTCGCGGAACAACACCTC
>JALULB010000164.1 GCA_027041035.1 Sedimenticola sp.
ATCCCCACGACTCCGCGCAGGCCCGGCCCGGGAACCTGATCCGACGCCGACGCCAGCAGCGCGGCGGTAAAACGCCCGGCCAGCCACGGCGGCAGCAACGCGAACAGGCTTTCGAGCAGCATGAAGCCCATGCCGAGCAACAGGATGTTTCGATACGGCGTCAGGTAGCGCTTCAGCAGGGCGAATTCACTCCCGCCTTCGCGCTTCATGGGGTATCGCGGCCAAATCGCTGCTGGAACACGCGCAGCAGAAACATCGGACTGGAAACGAAGTTGCGATACCACAGCCGGCGCGGTTCCTGCAGCAAACGCGGCAACCATTCCAGCCCGAGACGCTGGAAGATACGCGGCGAGCGCTTCACCCTACCGGTGAAGAAATCGAATACCGCGCCTATCGGCCCGATCATGCGCACATCCAGGCGATGAGCGTGCTCGAACACCCACTTCTCCTGCTTAGGCGCGGTCAGGCCAACCCACAAAATATCCACCCGCGCCGCGTTGATGCGGCTGATCATCTGCTCATTGTCCCTGGCGTCGAAGTCCGCCTTGAAAGGCGGCGCATACACGCCGGCCACCTCGATATTGGGATAGCGCAGGCGCATCTTGCGCTGGATATCCGCCAGGGTCTCCGGCGTGGAGCCGAGAAAGAAGAAACGCCGCCCGCCCTGCTGGTTACAGTAATGACAGACGCCCTCGAAGACATCGCTGCCGGTGATGCGGTGCGGGATCGAGCCGCCGAGCAGGCGTGACGCGAGCACGATCCCGGCGCCGTCGGCGGTGACCATGTCCGCCGCGTGGAGCGCGTCGGTGAACACCGGGTCGCCGGCGGCTACATGCAAGGAATGTGGGTTGGCGCAGGCGAACCAGCGCGGCCCGTCATCCTTCTCCAGCCAGCCGCACAGCTCGCGCAGCACGTCTTCCGGCGGCGCGCTGCGAATCGAGAACCCGAGGATGTCCTCGGTCATCATGCGTCGCCTGCCCGCTGGCGCGCATCGGCATAGATGCGCATCAGACCCTGGTAATGGGCCCGGTCACTGTATGCTTGTCGCGCCTTGTCCCGGCCCGCCTCGCCGAGACGGCGACACAGCGCCGGGTCCGCCCAGAGTTGTGCGACGCGGCGGCTGAAGTCTTCCACGTCCCCGGCGCTCGCGAGCAGGCCGGTGACACCGTCGTCGACGATCTCCGACAGGCCGCCGACCGCCGAGCACACCACCGGTCGCGCCTGCTGCATCGCCTCCATCAGGGCCAGCGGCGAGCCTTCGTAGCACAGACTCGGCAGCACCATCAGGCGCGCGCGGCGATAGAAATCGGGCAGTATTTCCGCCGGCTGGTGACCGAGCAAGGTGACGTTCTCCATGCCATCGAACAAGCGCGCGGTCTTTTCATCGTGAACACCGGCGAAAACGAAAGGGATATCCGGCAGGCGACGACACACGCCGGCGAGGATCTCGACGCCCTTCTCCTGGGTCAGGCGACCGACGAAGCCCACGTAGTCACCCAGCCGGTCGACCGCGTCCGCATCGCCCTCGACATCCTCGGCGCTGTTGCGCAACACGACGAAACGCCCCGAACCGTCGTCGAGCCGCTGGCATTGAAAAGCCGTCAGGCAGATGAAGCGGTCGACGGTTTTTGCGTAGTAACCACGCAGACGCGCCCAGCCGTTGCGCAACGCATAGGCCAGACTCTTGCCCCGGCTTCCGGCGCAGTTGCGCAACGCGCACCAGTATTCCCGACCGCCGCTGCATCGTTCGCACACCTCGCCGTGCGAATAGAACAGCCCGGTCGGGCAGATCAGTCGAAAATTGTGCACCGTCATCACCAAAGGCGTTCCCTGTTCCCTGATTAACGGCAGTATCGCCGGAGAGATAAGTGGATAGAGGTTGTGCACGTGCACGATATCCGGCCGGTATGTCTCCAGCAGCCGGCCTATGTCGCGCCGCGCGCGTGGGCTGTACAGGCTGGAAAAGAAGGCACGCACGACCGACGCGCGGGAACGCAGCGTCGCGCTGTCCCGCTCGTAGCGCCGCACCTCGTGCCCGTGCCGCCGCAGCGTGGCCTCCAGCCGATCGACGGCGGCCTCCTCCCCCGAATAGGCGCCATAGCGGTTGTGTACCAGCAATATCTTCAGCAGTCGCTCCACATGCGCAGCAGATTCACATAGGAGCGATCGATCTGCTTGGTGGTGTCGCTGTCAGGATCCTGCTTCAGCAGCACCTCGCGCGCCTGGTCGAGTTCAAACAACAGCTCGCGACGCGCCGCGTCACGGACAAAGCTCTGTATCCAGGTGACGCACACCAGGCGCTCGCCCTGGGTCACCGGATCGACCCGATGCACGCTGGCCGACGGATAGATCACCGCGTCGCCGGCGTTCAGCTTGACGCGTTTCTCGCCCCAGGTGGTGCGGACCACCAGCTCGCCGCCGGCGTAGGCATCGGCGTCGTTCAGGAAGATCGTCATCGACACATCGGTGCGAAACTTCGGCCCGCTGGTGCCCATGATCGGGTCGTCGACATGGTCGCCATAGGTCATCCCCGGCTGGTAGCGGGCGAAGATCGGGTCGGCCATCTTGAGCGGCAGCGCGGCGCTGCGAAAGGTGGCGTTGTGTCCCAGCGTGCTCATGATGATGCGCAGCAGCAGTTCAACGGACTGGGGCGGCAGTTTCAGCTCCTGATTGTGCTTCACCCGCGCGGCGGCCATGCCGGCGGTCACCTTGCCGTCCTCGTATTCCGCCTTCGCGAGTATCTCGTGGATCTTGTCCAGTTGTGCCGCGTTCAGTAGCTTGTCGATGGTCAATAACATGGGAATCTCTGTACTCCATGGGAGGGAAGCCGGCCGGGGACTGGTGATACAATTCCGGGTCGAACACAGTCCCCGGAGCCGAACCATGATACTGAACGTGATCATCGATGATCAAATCTATGAACTCAATGTCCCCGACGCGCTGATCGCCCAGGCCGATGATTTCTTCGCCCAGATGGACCGGGATCTCGACCAGGGCGTGCAGATGAGCATGGAATGGGTGGACCGCCCGAATCAGGTTCAGCGCTGTCAGTACGTCGCCAACAAGCTGCACAGCGCGGTGGTGAACAACAACGACCGCCTCGGCCGCTTGATGGCCGGCTACATCTGCGCGCGCATGCCGGACATCGATACCGTGGAGATGGACGAAACCGGCGAGATGCAGACCATCAATTTCCGCTTCAAGGAGGGCGCCGTGCCGCCGGCACCGCCCGCGAGCGGCGGCATCAGCGCCTCCGCGCCCGGCATGCCGGCCATCGACATGGCGCACATGTTCGCCCCGCCGCCGGGTGACATGGACAGCGACGCCGCCATGCGCAAGGCCGAGGAGGAGATCTCCCAGGTATTCAAGATCGGCCGCCAGTACCGTTTCTCGATGCTCAACCGCACCACCAGCGAGAGCGTCGAAACCGCCACCGTCGGCAGCGAGGAAGAGGCCAGGACCTTGCGCCAGCAGGCGGTGCGCTCGCGCTATTACGAGCTGTCCGGCGAGCAATCCTAGACTGCTCGATGGCGGATACCCACGAAGCCCTGCT
>JALULB010000165.1 GCA_027041035.1 Sedimenticola sp.
CCATCGGATTCCTCCTATGTCGTTAGCTTGGCGGCTCACGACTTGGAGTTTTTCCGATGGACTCCCGGATCTGTCAAACTTTTACTGTCTCCCCGGCAGAGCCGGGGGATTACCCTTTGTATTTATTCGTCGCGCTCGCCGCGCCAATGGTCGAGACAGAACCTCATGACAGTGACGGGAGCGAGCGATCCAGGCGTTGCCGGGACCGGCAAGCTTGTGCGGTATCGCTTAACGTAGTTTAATGCCGGGAAAACCTCGGGAACATGTTATGGACGCTCTGGCAAAACCCAGCCAAGGGGGGGTAATACACTCCCGCGCATGGGATGAATCGCTGGAACGCCCGCGGGGGCTGCATGGTGTCCTTGATGTTGATTCGTCGTAACTACTCACCCATGATGCCCCAATGCCACGCAGTTGCCGCTATGGGCTGTTTCTTCCGGAAAACGCCGTGAATACTTCCCTGTAGGCTCGGCGGCGGCATCCCTGCCGCCGACGTTTCCTCCAGAAACAGCCAATAGCGGCGGCGATTCCTGTCGGGGGGAGGGTAGTTACGATTCGGCAATGATTGAACTACGTAAACAGGGTATTTTTGCGCCAGTGTGGCTGGCAATGAAGTGAATAGGGCGGGAACAATGGGTGATGGCTGGCGTCCCGGGGTATGCGGGCTGGATTACGGTATGGAGATCGACGACGGTACATTGGCGCGCTTCCCGATGTTTTCTCCGGGACCGGTAAGCGCAAACCGTATCGCGGTTGACGAACTGACGCCGATCGCCACCTACATGGCGAGTGAAATGAACAAGAACGCTGCCAGCGACAAGGTGGCTCGGATGCGGGAATACAACGAGTACTCCAGCTCTGAGTGTATCGATCAATATACTCAGCAATCGATCTGGGCACGCTTGTTTGGCCTCGGCATCACGCCGGAGATGTGTATCAATAATGAAATAAGCTTCCACATTGCGGCCTTGTTGTTGTGGACCGAGCAGGTCATGCAGGATGGCCCATGGGATCACAAGCCTATCATTCGGCGTCGCTTCCACCCTCGTGTTCCCAACGGTGAGCAGGTCTGGCACCTGTACAGGGGAGGCAGACACCCTGGTGGACGCCTCTACTACTACGATGTGTGGTCCAATATCCACTACGGCTATGTGGGTGTCGCGGCTGGATTTTCGGATTCTCAACTGTTAGATGGCGCTGGGCTCGAGCAGATTGGCTCCACACTGGTTCGAGGCGCATGGCCGACCAGGGACGCTTCCGTCAGCGGTTTGCGCGCCTGGGACGATCCATCTGACAGGGAGGGGATACAGATCGGTATCCGGATGTATCGAAACCAGCGTAAAACCCTCTCCGCCAGTGATCTGGTTTGCGAGATTGTGATGAACTCCCGCATTACCTCCAAGCCCTCTCGGCCCTGATGTCCCGTTGTTGCGCTGTCGCGTTGCAGCTTGTGTTGTTGTTCCTGACTGGATGCGGCGAACCTGATCAAACGGAGACATGGATCGCATTGCGGTACCGCGCGGCGGATCAATCGCCGGCCTTGCATTTCGTCCGCATCATCAGCGGCATCGACAAACAGCACTGGTTCAATCTGGCGCCCGGGCGCGTGGTTTACGCCCGGCTCTCCGCTGGAAGTAACGCTGATACCCGCGTCATTCTGTTCCAGCAACCGGCTCGCGACAGCGAAACCCGTACATGGCGTGGTCCCGCGTGGCGCAACGACAAGAGCCATCGTATCGCACTGGATCTGTATCCGGATGGCCGAGTCGAAGCGCGCTTCTGTGAGTTGCCCTGTTCGCTGGATTAAGGACTGCTATTGACTTGTCGGCACGGCAAGCTTGCGACAACTGTATTTCCCATCCGTCTTTGGTGTAATGTCGGTACTCGATACGAAGGAAAAGGATCATGGCCCATACAAGCACGATGCTGCCCCGCCTCCATCGCTACCGTTTCCACTTCATCACCGAGCGTCCGACCCCTCTACCACGCTACCCGGGTTCGGCCTGGCGCGGCCTGCTCGGCCATGGCCTGCGCCGAGCCACCTGCGTGACCCGGCAGACCGATTGCGACGGCTGCCCGGTGACCACCAGTTGTGTCTACCATCGCGTCTTCGAAACCCGTGAACCCGACGGCGCGCATGGCGCTTCGGTCGCGCGACCTCACCCGTTCGTGCTGGATATCCCGCCGAGTCCGCGCGGGCCGGTTCAAATGCTGGAGTTGGGTATCACCCTGTTCGAACCGGCTCGCGATGCCTTTCCCTTTATCCTCCACGGCCTGACGCGCGCCGGGCGGCTGGGCATCGGCCGGGATCGCACGCCTTTCACGCTGGAGCGTGTGCTGCGCGAGACCACGCCGGGTTCGGGGCAGTGGCGGGATATCGACGATTCTGGAGGGGAAGACACGTCGATCCCAATGCCGCCGCCGGCGCCGCGTGAATTGACCATCGTCCTCGAAACCCCGCTGCGGATGAAACAGCGGGGCAGGCTGGTCGGCGCGTCGGAATTCGAGAGCGCGCATTTCCTGCGCCAGTTGTGGCGGCGCGCCAACGAACTACACGGCCCATATCGCAACGGCATAGACGTGCCGCTGCCAGAGTTGAAGGCCAACCAGATCGAAACCCTCGACAGGCAACTGCGCTGGCACGATTGGAAACGCTACTCCTCGCGCCAGCGCACCGCGATGAACATGGGAGGCCTGGTCGGTCGCTGGACGCTGCGCCACGAACGACTGGCCGAATGGTGGCCGATGATCTGGCATGGACAGTGGCTGCACCTCGGCAAGGCCACCAGCATGGGACTGGGCCGCTACCGGGTGGAAAGCGCGTGACGCGCCGCATCCTGCTCTGCGTCACCGGCCTTTCACCCCAAGTGGTGACCGAAACCCTGTATGCGCTGGCGCATCGCCAATGGATACCGACCGAGATCCACGTGATCACCACAGCCGAGGGCAAGCGGCGCGCCGAGCTGGCCCTGCTCTCCGGGGATCCCGGCTGGTTCCATCGCTTGCACAAAGATCTGGACTTGCCGCCCATCGCATTCGACGCCAGGCATATCCATTGCATCGAGGGCGCCGATGGCCGGGCACTGGATGACATCCGCACGCCCGACGACAACGAGCGCGCCGCCGATGTCATCACCGAGCAGGTGCGCCGGCTGACGGAAGATCCGGAAACCGAACTGCACGTCTCGATCGCCGGCGGACGCAAAACCATGGGCTTCTATCTCGGCTATGCCCTGTCGCTGTTCGGGCGACCGCAAGACCGGCTCTCCCATGTGTTGGTCAGCGAACCATTCGAGTCCAGTTGGGAGTTCTTCTATCCGACGCCGTACAGCCGGGTCATCGGCATCAGGAATCAATCCCTGGCCGATACCCGCGACGCCGAGGTGACGCTCGCCGAGATCCCGTTCGTGCGCATGCGTGACGGGCTGGACGAAGGTCTGCTGCGCAATGGCGCCCGTTTCTCGGAGCTGGTCGCCGCCGCGCAGCAAGCGGTGCTGGATCCGACATTGGCCATCGATCTGGAATGCCAGAGC
>JALULB010000166.1 GCA_027041035.1 Sedimenticola sp.
TGGCGTTATCTCGACCACGGTGAACCCGGCATGGACAACAGCAAACGGCCGCTTAACCCGGATTTCGTGCTCAACGATCCGCGTTATCGAGACGCCAGAATCCTGCTGGCACGCGACAACTTCGGCTGCGGCTCCTCCCGCGAGCATGCCCCCTGGGCGTTGCACGACTACGGCTTTCGCGTGATCATCGCGCCGAGCTTCGCCGACATATTCTTCAACAATAGCTTCAAGAATGGCCTGTTGCCGATTGTTCTGGAAGAGGAACAGGTCGACGATCTTTTCTCCAGGGCGATGCGCGCCGAGGCGCTGACCCTGCATGTCGATCTGGCCGCGCAGACCCTCACTGGCGATGGCGTCGAACTGGCCTTCGAGGTCGATCCCTTCCGCAAGCACTGCCTGCTCGAAGGCCTGGACGATATCGGCCTGACCTTGCGCCACGTGGACGACATCCGCGCCTACGAGGCGCGTCGGCATCGGGAAGCGCCGTGGCTTTTTGAGTAAACGGCTCCTGGCGGTACAATAGACCCATGACGACGCAGTGGATTCACCACTGCGTCGTCTTTCGTTTTTTAACTGCGTGGAATCCCATGAGTAAACAGATACTGATACTACCCGGTGACGGCATCGGTCCCGAGATCGTCAATGAAGCGGTGAAGACCCTGGCCTGCCTGCGCGACGACTTCGGCCTGGACGTGGATCTGGACGAGGCGCTGGTCGGCGGCGCGGCGATCGACGCCAGCGGCGGACCGCTGCCGGATACCACGCTGGCGCTGGCAAGGGAAGCCGATGCCATCCTGCTCGGTGCGGTCGGCGGCCACAAGTGGGAGTCGCTGGACATCGCTATCCGCCCCGAGAAAGGCCTGCTCGGACTGCGCTCCGGGCTCGATCTGTTCGCCAACCTGCGTCCCGCCATCCTCTACCCGCAGCTCGCCGACGCGTCGACGCTGAAGCCCGAGGTGGTCTCCGGACTGGATATCCTGATCGTGCGCGAGCTGACCGGCGGGATCTACTTCGGGCAGCCGCGCGGCGTGCGCACCCTGGATGGCGGCGAGCGCGAGGGCTATAACACCCTGGTCTATCGCGAATCGGAGATCGAGCGCATCTGCCGGGTGGCCTTCGACGTGGCCGGGAAGCGCGGCAAGCGTGTCTGCTCGGTGGACAAGGCCAACGTGCTGGAATGCACCGAGCTGTGGCGCGAGGTGGCGGTACGCACCGCCGGGGACTACGCTGATATCGAGCTCAGCCACATGTATGTCGACAACGCGGCGATGCAGTTGGTGCGTGAACCGAAGCAGTTCGACGTGATGGTCACGACGAACATGTTCGGCGATATCCTGTCGGATTGCGCGGCGATGCTGACCGGTTCCATCGGCATGCTGCCGTCGGCGTCCCTGGACGAAAACGGCAAGGGCATGTACGAGCCAATCCATGGCTCGGCGCCGGATATCGCCGGCAAGGGTATCGCCAATCCGCTCGCGACGATCCTCTCGGTGGCGATGATGCTGCGTTATTCGTTGGACGAGGCGGTGATGGCCGAGCGCATCGAACACGCGGTCGACAAGGTGCTCGACGACGGCCTGCGCACGGCGGATATCTTGTCTCCGGGCACCACCGAGGTCGGCACCGAGGCGATGGGCGATGCCGTGGTCGCGGCGATGCGCGGGCAGGCGTGACCGGGTTCGCAAGCTGACGTATTGGTGCGCGCGGATCGTATGAACTTTCAATAAACTTCACAATCCTGTTGGAAATAGGCCTTATGAGCAAACAATTTGATGTGGCGGTCGTCGGCGCGACGGGCGCGGTCGGCGAAACCATGCTGTCGATACTGGCGGAACGCAAGTTTCCCGTCGGTCGGGTCCATGCACTCGCCAGCAGCCGTTCCGCTGGCAAGAAGGTGGCGTTTGGCGACAAGATGCTTACCGTCGAGGATCTGTCCGAATTCGATTTCAGCAAGACCCGCATCGGCCTGTTCTCCGCCGGTGCGTCGATCTCCGAGTGGGCCGCGCCGCGCGCCGCCGAGGCCGGTTGCGTGGTCATCGACAACACCTCGCAATTTCGTTATGACGAGGATATTCCGCTGGTCGTGCCGGAGGTCAATCCGAGCGCGATCGCCGACTACACCGTGCGCGGCATTATCGCCAATCCGAACTGCTCGACCATCCAGATGCTGGTCGCGCTGAAGCCGATCCATGACGCCGTGGGTATCGGGCGCATCAATGTCGCCACCTACCAGGCCGTGTCCGGTACCGGCAAGGAGGCCATCGAGGAGCTTGCCGGGCAGACCGCCAGGCTGCTGAACGGCAAGCCGGTCGAATGCAAGGTCTATCCGAAGCAGATCGCGTTCAACGTGTTGCCGCATATCGATGTGTTCATGGACAACGGTTACACCAAGGAAGAGATGAAGATGGTCTGGGAGACCCGCAAGATCATGGGTGACGAGCGGATTCAGGTGAACCCGACCGCAGTGCGCGTACCGGTGTTCTACGGGCATTCCGAGGCGCTGCATATCGAAACCCGCGACAAGATCAGCGCGGAGCGGGCACGCGAGCTGCTGGCCGCCGCGCCGGGTATCACCTTGATGGATGAGCGCGAGGACGGTGGATATCCAACCGCCGTCACCGAGGGCGCCGGCAGCGATCCGACCTGGGTAGGGCGCATCCGCGAGGATATCTCGCATCCGCGTGGCCTGAATCTATGGGTGGTGTCGGACAACGTGCGCAAGGGCGCGGCGCTGAACAGCGTGCAGATCGCCGAGATCCTCGCGGCGGAATATCTCTGAGCGTGCCGATTTCGCCGCCGGACGGCGGCATCGTGGCCAGTCGCGATGGGTCCGGCGGCACACGCGGCAAAAGCCCGGTGTTTGGCCGGTGGAGGCTAGATAAGCTATAGTCCGTAACGAGGATGTCCGCCAATAGTCTGATTGACGTCGGTTTTCGCACATAACAAGAGGGGAAGAAAAGCCCCGTTGGCTGGTGATTGATCCAATAATTCGAATGACAAAGGCAGACAATACCAAGGCACGATTAAAGTCATGCCCCGCCGTACCGAAACAACATGTGTCCATCGGATATGATCGATGAACGGTCGCGCGGGTCGGAAAATGCCATGGATCGCGGCAGAGGTATCTGAAAATGTTCGTCTGGACGGGGCCAGTGGAGGGTCTGTTCGGTCTGGATGGCAAGTTGGCGCAGGTTGAAACCGCGCATATGGGAGATTCTATGATACGCAAGTTGTCTGCCGCGATTCTGCTGGCAAGCGCTGTTGCGCCCGCCAGTCTTTATGCGCTCGGATTGGGTGAGTTGCATACGCGTTCCGCGTTGAACCAGGCGTTCAACGCGGACATCGATATGCTGTCGGTGAAAAAGGACGAGGCCGACGGCATCAAGGTCAAGCTGGCCGGTCCCCAGGCATTCGCCCGGGCGGGTGTCGAACGCCCCTACATGCTGTCCAAACTGCGTTTCAAGACCAAGGTGCTGCCGAACGGCAAGACCGTCATCCATGTCACCAGCCGGGATCCGATCCGCGAAC
>JALULB010000167.1 GCA_027041035.1 Sedimenticola sp.
ACATAGTGTGAGTAGCTCTCGAAGACTTTCGGCGCATCGCCAGCGGTATTGCGCACAAGATCGACGAGTCGCGCGCGATACCCGGCATCCCGCCAGTCGCCGCGTGAAGAAAAGAAGTAATCGGCGCGGCTGTTGCCATACTGCCCGCTGAAGGTGCGTTTGTATGGGCTTAGGGGGGTAAGCTCCATCGGGGCTCTCCGTGTTGATGGCGTGTCGGGCGGCGGCGCGGGGGCGTTTTCGCAGGCCGCCAGCAGAAACAGTGACAGGCAGACGACGAAGCGGCGCGCACGCCAAAATCCGGTGTTTGGATGTAGATGCTGCCTCACCCGCAGTTGTACGACGCTGCCCCGATACTTCATTTATCCAGGCAGCCCCTCGAGAACGTGTCCACGATCTTTGCGCCGTTCCTTCTGGCCGGTACCGTAGACAACGGACATCCCCTCATCAAACAAACGCTGAGCCATTGATTATTAGACTCGCCGCTTGACGTATGTTCGCCGCGCGACAGCGCACCGCCTGCTGGGTGGGTGCGCCTAGGAGGCTGTCCGAGAATGCGAAAGTTGAAAAATTGACCACAGTATATAGTGTTTACATGAACTGTTTAGCACAATATATTGCGTATAAAATTTCGATAATCGAGTTCTCGGACAGCCTTCTAGGAAGCTGTCGGATTATGGATGAATCTACTGCGAAGATGGGAGGGCGGTCCGAATATCCCCGTTTTTTCGTTACATAGGCCCACAATGCGCCTCAAAAACGGGAACATTTGGCCTCGCTCTCCCACCTTCTCGCTACGATCCCCATAACCCGACAGGCTCCTAGTCATAAAAATTCCAGGGGTCCACAGCCCTGTCGTCCAGCAGGTCATAGACTACATTACTCTTGTTGATCGAATAGAAGATGTCCATGTTGCCGTGATTCCAGCGGACAAAACTGATTAGGTCATCATAGTGGCTAAACAGGCTGTCCTCGTCTCCGCGAAAGGTTTTGTTTAATATATCGGTTTTCCGATAAAGGTAGAGGAGGTAGATATCGAAGCTTTCCGGTGTGTCACCGACAGTTTTCCGCACGGCCTCGCTCAGTTGCGCGCGGTATCCGGCATCTCGCCAGTCGCCACCGGAGGTCGTGAAGAAATAGACGCTGTGGACGGAACCAGAATTAGTGCGCTGATACGGACTCAGAGGTATGAACTCCATCGTGGTTCTCCTAGGTGAGGGCGCGTCGGCCAAGGGTGTGGAGGTGTTGTCACAGGCCACCGCCGCTAGACAGAGTGACAAGTAGAAGAGCAAGCGGATCATATGTGCCCGGAAATGAATACCTTGCGCCTCATCTCGGTGATGAAGGGCTTGGCTGAGCGGTAGTGTTGCAGGATGTACCAAGCCTTGAACTGGTCGCCCGTGTGATACTTTGGCAGCCGGTCGTCGCCGTGCTTCACGATATCCTCCCAATCCAGGCCAAAGTGGTCATAGAAGGTATAGTGCAACCAGCAAACCCAGAAACGACCACTGCTTTCGACATGAAAATCTTTCAGTTCGGCTTTCACGCTCCAGACTTGGTGAACGGTGATGCCGAGTCCCGAGATTTTGTCCCAGAGTGACGAGAAATTTAGCCGATCCATGGTCAATGGCTTGATGTACCTCAGATCCTGTAGGTCTGCCATCCATGGCCAGGCATCCTTGTATAGCCTGTAGTTGCGCAGGCGCCCGGTTATTGCTGGTTCGAGCCTCTTTAAGAATGCCCTGTGGTATCTGCCGAACGCCGGGTTGTTGGCGATTTCGGCATCCAGAATCGCGCTGTGGTAGGTGCCGCCAATGCCATCGGCGAAGCGTTTCTGCATCTCCAGCGCGACGGTTTCCATGTCGCCAATGGATGTGGATGTCATCAGTGAGCGCATGGCGGCATTCAGCTCGTCGTCGCTCTTGTTGAACATCGGATCGCTTTTGATCGTGGCGGATTTCGCTGGTTTGTCACCTGAAAGCATGTCCTCCGCCGGGTTCTTACCCGTGTGGTCGAGACCAGGCTTGAGTTTGGTTTCTCCAACCTTTATCGGGCCGGGGAGATGGATATCCGTCAGCGTGCGCGGCGTGCCGAAGATGACGCCGGGTGGGGGTGATGCCTGAACGCACATCGTGCCGTTGTCGACGACCGCGTTATTCGTCAAGCCGCCATGCGAGCCGGGATTGCTGTTTCCTGCCATGAGCGTGTTTCTCGTCAAAGCGCGGCCGGGACATAGACCGCGAAGGGGAATCATCGCGCCATTGGCTTCGGGCCGCAAGCGCGACGATAGCGGATATGCCATGAAGTGCCGGCTGAATCCAAAAAGAACAGGTGTTACACCAGTAATACCCCGATCGCGGCGCCAAAGAACACCAGTGCCATCCCTCTCGCGGCGCGGCCCTGGTGAAAAAAGGCATGGATCGGCACTGTCGCGGACAGCAGCAGCGCGGGTATCCCGAACAGCAGTGCCTTGAAGGCTTGTTCCGGATCCTCGGGAAGCGCGGCACCGTTGTCCGGCGCGGACATCCAGGCGTATTCGTTTCCCGCGAACAAGGCATACAGGCACAACGCGCCCGTGGCGAGCAGGTACAGCAGGGCGGACAGGATGTCGCGACGCCCGATCATGGCCGGGGTCAAACCGCCAGGCCGCGGCGAACCGGTGCATGGCACGGCATGCCGCAAGCGGTCAGCTCAAATCTTCCACATACCAGTCCATCGCCTCCCTCAAGCCCTCGTCGATGCGATGCGTCGGTTCATAACCGAGCAGATCCCTCGACTTGGAGATGTCGGCAAGTGAATGGCGCACATCGCCGGCGCGGAAATCGCGGTACACCGGCTGCTTGTCCTTCAGATGCGGAAACTTGGGTTCCAGCAGATCACGGATCTCGCTGTAGAGCGTGTTCAGCGTGGTGCGATCACCGACCGCGACATTGTAGATCTGGTTGGCCGCGCCTTCTTTTTGCGCGGTCGCGGCGAGCAGATTGGCCTGCACGGTATTGTCGATATAGCAGAAATCGCGGCTGGTCTCGCCATCACCGTTGATGAAGACATCCTCGTCGTTGATCATCGAGGCGACCCACTTCGGGATAACTGCCGCATAGGCGCCGTCCGGGTCCTGGCGACGGCCGAAGATATTGAAATAGCGCAGCCCGATGGACTCCATGCCATAACAGCGCGCGAAGACATTCGCGTACTGCTCGTTGACGACCTTGGTCACCGCGTAGGGCGACAACGGGTTGCCGATGCGGTCCTCGACCTTCGGCAGGCCGGGATGATCACCATAGGTCGAACTGGACGCCGCGTAGACGAAGCGCTTCACCTTGGCATCGCGCGCCGCGACCAGCATCGTCAGAAAGCCGGTGATGTTGTTGTCGTTGGTGGTCAGTGGATCCTCCAGCGAACGTGGCACCGAACCCAGCGCGGCCTGATGGAGCACATAATCGACACCGTCGCAGGCGTTCTTGCAGTCCTCCATCGAGCGGATATCGCCCTCGATAAAGCGAAAACGCCGCCATTGCTCGGGCGTCACG
>JALULB010000168.1 GCA_027041035.1 Sedimenticola sp.
GGGTGAGCTGTCGATTCCATTGGAGGATGGCGGCGAGAAGATCGTCGGCGTGACCCGCGCGCATCTCGAAGAGGACGCCGGCAAGTCGCTGCACGAGGACTTTCAGGGCATGACCGGCATCGATCTGAACCGCGCCGGCACGCCGTTGCTGGAGATTGTCTCCGAACCGGACATGCGTTCGGCGAAAGAAGCCGTGGCCTACGCGCGCAAGATCCATCAACTGGTGCGCTATATCGGCATCTGCGACGGCAACATGCAGGAAGGCTCGTTCCGCGTCGACGCGAACGTCTCGATCCGGCCATCTGGTCAGGAGGCATACGGCACGCGCACCGAGCTGAAGAACATCAACTCCTTCCGTTTCATCGAACGCGCGATCAATTTCGAGGTGGAGCGCCAGATCGAAATCCTCGAGAGCGGCGGCAGAATCGTGCAGGAAACCCGTCTGTACGATGCCGACAAGGACGAGACCCGCCCGATGCGCAGCAAGGAGGAGGCCAACGACTACCGCTATTTTCCCGATCCCGATCTGCTGCCGCTGGAGCTGAACGAGGAGTTCATCGACGAGATCCGCGCCGCGATGCCGGAATTGCCGGGCGAGAAAGCCGCGCGCTTTTGCGCTGAGTTCGGGCTGGCCCATGCCGATGCGCTGGCGGTCAGCGGGCAGCGCGAGCTGGCCGAGTTCTTCGAGGTCGCGGTCGGTGTGTGCCAGGATGGCAAACTGACGGCCAACTGGGTCAAGGGCGAGCTGCTCGGCGCGTTGAACAAGGCCGGTCTGGATATCGGCGCCAGCCCGGTCGCGGCGGAGGCCTTTGGCGGCCTGCTGAAACGCATCGCCGACAATACCATCTCGGGCAAGATCGCCAAGCAGGTATTCGAGGCGATGTGGCGG
Organism: Sedimenticola sp.; assembly: GCA_027041035.1. Lineage (GTDB taxonomy): Bacteria > Pseudomonadota > Gammaproteobacteria > Chromatiales > Chromatiaceae > JALSSX01. Next base: position 890 of record JALULB010000168.1, read on the forward strand.
GGCGAAGGCGATGCCGACGCTATTATTGAAGCAAAAGGGCTGAAGCAGATCACCGACAGCGGCGCAATCGAGGGAATCGTCGACGCGGTATTGGCGAACAACGCGGCGCAGGTCGAGAACTATCGCAACGCGGACCCGGCGAAGCAGCCGAAGATGCTCGGTTTCTTCGTCGGACAGGTGATGAAGGCGTCCAAGGGCAAGGCCAACCCGAAGCAGGTCAACGAGCTGCTCAGGAAAAAGCTGGCGGGATAGCCTTCCTCCTTCAGCCCGCCTTGCTGTTCGGCGTGCCGAGCATAGATTCGTGAACAACCTGATTGCGGCCATGCTTTTTTGCATGGTAGAGCGCTTGGTCGGCACGCTCCAGCCAGTCCGAGGCGTCCTCGCTGGGACGATAGCGGGCGATGCCGCAGGAGAGCGTGATCTGACTGAGTGGCTCCTTGGTGTCGGAGCGTACCAGCTTGGCTTCCTCCACGGTTCTTCTGATGTGTTCGGCGACGTTCGTGGCTTGTTGAAGCGTATGCTCCGGCAGCACCAGCACGAATTCCTCGCCGCCGTAGCGGGCGGCGATCGCTTGGCCGTGGGCCTGTCGCTTGATGGTGCTGGCAACGAAGCGAATCACCTTGTCGCCGACCAGGTGGCCATAGTTGTCGTTGAATTGCTTGAAATGATCGATATCGAGTATCAGCAGGGCATCCGAGGGCGCCGGGTCGTCGCTGATGACCTCGATGGCATCATAGAGCGCCTGGCGATTTGCCATGCCGGTCAGCGGGTCGGTACAGGCTTCCTCGCGCGCCTTGGAGAGTTGTGCCTTCAGTTCTTCGATCTCGGCGTTTTTGTCATCGAAGTCGCTTCGCAACTGCTGGGTCGAGTGGCTCATCTTGGCCGTTTCCCTGATCAGCTCCTGGATCTTTCTGTGCAGGGATGCCGTGTCCGAACCGGCGTCGATATCGCGCGCGAACCGGTCCAATGTGCCGCCGTAGCTGTCCGCCCGATCGCCGGCCTGGGTCAGTGATTCGCTGACATCGCCGATGATATCCCGCATGTTGTCGCGAATCCGGCTCATATGCGGCAGGTTGCATTCCGAAACGAAGGTGTTGTACAGCTCTTCGTTCAGCTTGCCGGTGAAGCTGGCGCCCGCCTCTATGAGCGCGTCCATGTGCTTTGTCAGCTTGGCATCCGAGCCTTCCAGGTAGCGGTACCAGACCGCGTAGTTGTGGGGTGTCGTCGGCACTTGGTGCTTCCCCATCCGGGGCAGCACCATGCGCAGCAGGGTGGCGCTGTGTTGATTCTCGGTATTGCTCATGGCGTCAGATCGCTTGGTTGAGGGTGGTTTAGCCCGGAAGATTCACCCATTGCACGCGCCCTCGCTTGCCTGTTGATTCCACAAGCAATTTTCTTCAGTTGCGCATAATCGAGGATACGACACGCCTTCAGAAAATTCATTGTATAATCAATATGTTGTGCGGTCATTGCGCGAATTCATGACATTTCCGGGTCAGGCGTTGCGTCGCCATCGGTTATGATCCTTCCGCAGGGGTGGGAACGATTCGACAGGCTGCTGTCGCCTGGGTCGTTCCGGCGGCTTGTCTGTTCCGTCTCAAGGGCGGTTTCGGCTGGGTTTTACGATTCTTTAACGTTTTGGATGGTGGTGGCCATCTGCACGTGGCGCGCGAAATGGGGTTGGCGTGCTGTCGTACGGGACGGTTTGCGAAGGAGACGGGGTGTTTATTCGATCAGCTTGCTGCTAGTCTGAAAGGCGGTTCGATTCGGTGTTATATTTGTAGTCGTGTTGTTACGATTGATATCGCCTCCACTGTCCGAGGCTCGGGTGGCGGAGGCGGTAGGTTCTTGTGGGCTCTCTGGTTGTTTTGGTGGTGCTTGATGGGTAGACGACAGATGAACGGATGGCTGCTTGGCGCGATGCTGATGCTGAGCTTTTGTTTCGCGCAAGCGGCGTTGGTCGAAGGGCCTGCTCCAAGGGTCGATTCGGAGGTGACCTCCGGTCATGCCGATATGATCGAGCCGTTGCTCGCGCCGAACAATGACGAGCATGACCGGGTGAGTCAGCAGCAGGATTTCGAGCGCGCGGGCGTTCATCTCCAGTCGATTGGCGACCGGGTCGCCAGTCACATCGTCAATCTGCCGGTATTCAGGACCCTGTTTTTCGAGGAGAGCAAGGCGCGACTGTATGGCGGCGAGCATCTGATCGATGAGAAGGAACAGGGGCGTGTGTATGTGACGGAGGAAGGCAAGCCGTTCACATTGGACATGGCCGCGCTGGGCTGGGTCGCCGCCGCGTTGATCGTGGTTCCGCTGTTGATCGGTATCTTCGTCAGCCGCTTGCGCGCGGCGAAGCTGCGGACCCTGCGCCTGCAACAGCCAGGCACGAAGAAACATCGCCATCATCGTTCCCGCCATTCCCGAGGCGGACGCCGGCGTTCGCGCCAGCCGGCGGGTTGAGCGCGGATCCTGCCTCGCGTGGTAACCGTTCACACCCCCACCCCAGCCGATCGTGAATCAGGGCGCCGGAGCAGGCAATCGGTTACTCAACGGCAACTGAAGCGTGACCTCGCCACGCAGAAGGCCTTCGGCGCAGATCTCGCACAACACCGCACTGGTG
>JALULB010000169.1 GCA_027041035.1 Sedimenticola sp.
CTGGCCGTTGATCCAGGCCGGCGAGGTGCATCTGCTCGACTGCCGCTACGATATGGAATACGAGGAAAGCCGCATCCCCGGCGGCGAGCTGATCCCGCTGCACAGGCTGCGTTTCCAGACCCATCGCCTGCATCCGGATGCCGAATACATCGTCTACTGCCGCAGCGGCCGGCGTAGCAAGGCCGCCGCCTTCCTGCTCACCGAGCGCAACTTCCGCGCGCGTTCGCTGGCCGGCGGCATCCAGGGCTGGCCCTACGAGGTGGACGCCGCGCCGCTGAATAACAGCGGAACCGCATCCAGTTGAAGACACCGCCAGGTCAGCGGCGCACCCAGCGACCCCCGATGCAAACCTTGCCACCGATAAAGCTACCCTCCGGATAGACGACCCCGCCGGACACGCAATCCGCCCAGGCCGTGGTAACCGTACCCAAGACAAACAGGGTAGCCAGCGCACTACAGATAAACCACTTTTTCATCATCATTTCTCCGTTGTCTTCTTCTCTGTCGCGGCACCCTGTCCGCCCTCGGGCGGGTTTGTCCGCCCCCGGCCCTTTTCCGGCGTGCCGTCACGCGCGACCCAGCCGCCGTTGACGCACACCCGGTCACCCACGAACGCGCCCTCGCGGTAGTTCTGGCCATCCATCTCGCAGGCGGTTGCCGTGGCGAAGCCGCCGGCAAACAGCAGGACGACGAGCAGGCCCGGGTTAAAGCACTGTTTCATGACCCGTCTCCACGCCACCGCAATTCTCCCGGTAGGCCGCGCGCCAGGGATCACGCCCGCCACGCATCGCCTTGGCATCCTTGCGATAGATGACACGCAGGGGTTCGAACTCGGGACGGTCGCCCGGTTTGCCGGTGATCAGTACATCGGGGTCGCGTGTCAGATCCTCGTAGCTCAAGCCCTTGCGCGCCGCGAGCAGCAGCCGCAGCTCGCGTTCCACCCCCTTGTCGAGCAGGCTGCCGTACAGGGATTTGGCGGAAGCCAGCATCTCGGCGATGCTTTGCTCCGCCGACCGACCGGCATTCGCGGCGGTCGTCGCGGCGGCGATCCCGGTCAGATCGGAGAAGGCGATGGTCGCGCCCTCCAGCGTCACGCCATTCATGATCGCATCGCGCAGATTGACCCATTGCAGGTTGGCCCCACGCAGCGACGCGCCAGTCAGATTACCGGCTTTCAGATTGGAATGGGTGAAGGTGGCATCATCCAGGCGCGCGTTCATAATCAACACATTGCGCATGTCCACGCACAGAAAGTTCGGCCGGGACAGCTCTACGTCGGCCAGATTGGCGTTGCGCAGATTCAGGTTGGCCAACTGAATATACGGGGTGTCCTGACGCGGACGAAACAGTATCCCCAGCCCGTTCGTACCGAGAAAGCGGATCACCTGACCGGTCAGATCGGGAAAGCCCAGCGTTTCGATGAGCAGCTTCGAACGGGTCGCGATCAGGCGCTTGAATTCAGGCCCGAGCGATAACGATTCGTCCGCTTTCTTGCCCGAACCCTGCTGCACGATATGCTCGCCGACCTGGGTGAAGAAATCACTGACGATCAGCACCGAGGTGGCCTTCTTCTGCTCGTGTAACTGGCGCTTGACGCTTTCGGCCGACTGGTTCAACGAACGATAGGTAAAAAACAGCGACACCACGGTCAGGCACACACCGATCACCAGAAACAGGTTGGCGATGACCTGGTGGTGCCTGCCGATGTAGTCGATAAAACCGCGTGTTTCCGCCTTTTCATCCATTGCTTTTCTCCATGTGAAATATGCTCGCGACCCGCCGTCAATGCCGCATGCTTCAAGACCTCGAAAGGTGCTTCACCGAACGCGGCTCCAGGTCTCGCCAAACCTCCACCGGGTTTCTCCGCTTGTTGCCGTAGCCATGGTCGCACAGCAGTTCGCCGAGCACCTTCAGTACCTCGGTATCGCTCCAGTAGTTGCCGTGCCCGCCGTGGCCGACGCACTGCTCGCTGAAATACAGCTCGCCACCGGCCTTGCCGGAGCGATGCCGCAGCACCATCTCGTCGCCGAGTCCCATGGTGGTGCCGACGAAATCGTCCGCGCGATACAGGTTCACCCAGCGGTCGACGCGCATCACCAGGTTGTTCCAGTACGAAGCAACCCGTACCGAACCGTCGGTATTTCCCATGCCTTCGTGAAAGGGCGGATAACAGGACGGGAAATAGTATTGATACAGGTGCGCGATCGGCGAGCCCATGGTCACCCAGGTGACGGCTACATCCGTGTCGCGGTTGTGCAGGCGCCTCGGGTAGTTCTGGCTGTCTTCGTTCAGCTCGTCCAGCGCGATCACCGTGCCCTGGCTGTGCGATATGATCAGCAGATGGGTCACATCGTAGTCTTTCAACAGGCAGTTCAACGCCTGATTGAAGCAACGGCGTATCGGCCGGCGCCGGTCGATCTCGGCGAGGATCCCGTTCAGTTCCTCGTTGTCGCCGGATTCACGGATATGCGCATAGACCTCGAACTCGCGTTTTCTCGCCGCCGCGCCGTTGTATTGCAGATAGGAGATAATCTCGTCGGCCAATGACATCGCCTGACGCAGGGACTCCAGGCCGAACGACATGATCACCGCGAGGACGATCGGGCTGGCCTTCAGGATCTCGAAACCGAGCAGCCAGTCCTTCATCCCGGTCAACGCGCCCATCAACGGCTCGCTCAGCGAATGGATATCGACTTGGGCGATCGTCGCATAGAGGGACTCGGACAGCGGCGCCAGAGCCAGCAGTTCATCGGGCAGCGGCAGGGTATCGGCCGCGAGGTAGAGAAGCTGCCCTGTCGCGCCCAGCACGTGCAGGCCGGCGAAGACCATCAACAGGGCCAGCACCGCGCTGACCGGCTTATTGAGAATCGCGCGGTAAAGATTGCCGGGCGCCTTGCAGGCTTTTCGCAGACCAAGGGTTCTGGCGATGAAAAACATCACCGCGACCAGGAACATCACCAGAATGGAGAACGCCTGCAAGCCTTCCCATTCGAAATAACTGCCGGCATAACCGCAGGCCGCGCCGGAATCCGGCTCAGAGGCCATCAGCGATGGCACCAGGGCGCAGATCTCGGGCGTCAGGCTGGCCGGGTAGACGGCGATCAGGATGCGCCAGAACTCCGGCAGCAGGATCATCCACAGCGCGGACTGCAACAGTGGCGCGAGGCAGGTGATCTCCAGATCCGGTTGCTGGAAAAACAGCACGCGCGCCAGGTAGGTCAGCGACAGCAGAATGACCAGCAACGGCAGCAGCAGCCCGCCGAGTACCACGATCAGATAATAGGCCAGGTGGTAGGCGGCGAACTGAATCGCCGGCGTGCCCTGAGTATCCTGAAAGAACCACAGCGCCAGCAGTTCGACGACCGCCAGCACGGCGATGATCAGCAACCAGCGACAGAAGGCCATGAGCAACTCGGGCGGCGCGCCGAGACGGAACTTTTTCGCCTTGCGGCAGCGCAGCTTGCAGTACAGGACCACGGCGGTGATCGCCACCAGCAGTA
>JALULB010000170.1 GCA_027041035.1 Sedimenticola sp.
TCCGAACGCGATCTACCCCGGCGTCGGCGGTCATCCACGCGACATCGTGATGCTGACCTGCGACGCCTTCGGCGTATTGCCGCCGGTGTCGCGCCTGACGCCGGAGCAGGCGATGTACCACTTTCTGTCCGGTTACACCGCCAAGGTAGCGGGCACCGAGGCCGGCATCACCGAACCGCAGGCAACCTTCAGCGCGTGTTTCGGCGCGCCCTTCATGCCGCTGCACCAGGCCTTCTACGGCAAGCTGCTCGGCGAGAAGATCCGTCGTCACAAGGTGCGCTGCTGGCTGATCAACACCGGCTGGTCCGGCGGACCTTATGGCGTCGGCCAGCGCATGGACATCCATCATACCCGCGCGATGCTGAACGCCGCGTTGCATGGTGAACTGGACGACATGCCGATGACGAAGGATCCGATCTTTCAGGTCGCCGTGCCAAGCCATTGTCCCGGCGTGCCGGACGAGGTGTTGCAACCCGCGAGCGCGTGGGGCGACGAGCAAGCCTATAAAGAGAAGGCCCGCGAGGTGGCGCGCTTGTTCCAGGAGAATTTCAAGCATTTCGCCGACGAGACCGACGCGGCGATCCGGGATGCCGGTCCGGTGCTCGATTGACCCGACCCGCGCAGACATGGAGACAGCCGTCGATAGAGCCTGTCGTTATCCGAATCCCAACATGCGCCGCAGGGTCGCGTCGCGATCGATGAACTGATGCTTCAACGCGGCAAGCACATGCAGCACGACCAGTAGCATCAGCAGGTCCGCGAGTATCGCGTGGGCATCGCCGGCGATGTCCTCCTGGTTCGCGAAACCGGGGAACATCGCCGGCACCTCGAACCAATCGAATACCGCGATCGCCCGGCCATCGGCGGTGGAGATCAGATAGCCGGCGATCGAGGTCGCGGCGATCAGCACGTAGAACAGGCGATGCACCCAGATCGCCACATGCCGTTGCCAGGGCCTGCCGATGATCGCTGGACGCGGGTTCAGCAGCCGCCAGCCCCAACGTAATGGCAGCAGTATCGCGACGATGATGCCGAGCGAACGATGCACGTCCGGGGCTTTCCGATACCAGGGATCGAGGTAGTCGAGATCGGTCATGTAGTCGCCGAGGAAGTACAGGCCGACGATTGATACCGCCATGCCCCAATGCAGCACGAGCGCGACCCAGCCGTAGTGCCGCTCGTCGTTGCGCGCTTTCATCGTTTCGCCAGCAGGCGATCCAGTTGATTGGCGAATTCACGCCGGTCGGCCTGGCTGAACGACGCCGGTCCGCCGGTATCCACGCCACTGGCGCGCAGCGTATCCATGAAATCGCGCATGTTCAGGCGCTGGCGGATATTCTCCTCGGTGTACAGATCGCCTCGCGGATTCAGCGCCAGGGCGCCTTTCTCGACGACCTCGGCGGCGAGTGGAATGTCCGCCGTGATCACCAGATCCCCCGGCGACATGTGCCGCACGATATAGTTGTCGGCGACATCGAAACCCGCGCCGACCCGGACTGAACGTATATGCCGGGACGGTGGCGTCTGCAATGGCTGATTGGCCACCAGGATCAGCGCCATGCCCTTTCTTTCCGCCGCCCGGTAGAGGATCTCCTTGATGACCTTCGGGCAGGCGTCGGCATCGACCCAGATGGTTTTCGTGCTCATCGTCTTTCTCTTGTCTCGTCGTGACTGCGCGGCCCTGTGTTGGGCATGTCGCGCTCCGCAGTCCAACAAAGCGTCCAGCCAGAATCCGCGACGACTATACAATAAAGCCCACGACATCGCGCCGTTTCTGTTACACTGCCGCTTCCCGTGGCGCCCGACCGGTTAGCGCCCATCGCGGTGGTCTCTTGTGCAAAGAGACTCCGCCGGAGAATCTTGAGCCGTTCGCCCCACCCTGATCCGGGTCCGGGCTTCCCGTTTTCAAAGAATCCCTTATTCAGCCTGGACCGGCTCCCTCGGCGCATTGCCGCCAATGGGAAGGCAACACCAGAGTAATCACACAATATGTCATTCGATTCCCTCGGCCTGTCGGCCGAACTCCTGCGCGCGATCAGCGACCAGGGCTATACCGAACCCACACCCATTCAACGCAAGGCGATCCCCGTCATTCTCGAAGGCAAGGACGTCATGGCCGGCGCCCAGACCGGCACCGGCAAGACGGCGGGCTTTACCCTGCCGTTGCTCCAGCGCCTCAGCGAGAAACCGGCCCCGAAAGGCCGCCGCCCGCTGCGCACCCTGGTGCTGACCCCGACCCGCGAGCTGGCCGCCCAGGTCGCCGAGAGCATCGAGACCTATGGCCGTCACCTGCCGCTGCGATCCGCCGTGGTGTTCGGTGGCGTGAAGATCAATCCGCAGATCGACAAGCTGCGACGCGGTGTCGACATCCTCGTCGCGACGCCGGGCCGCCTGCTGGACCATGCCAACCAGAAGACCGTCGATCTGTCGCAGGTCGAGATCCTGGTGCTGGACGAGGCCGATCGCATGCTCGACATGGGCTTTATCCACGACATCCGCAAGGTGTTGGCGATGCTGCCGAGCAATGCATCGCGCCAGAACCTGCTTTTCTCCGCAACCTTCTCCAGCGACATCAAGCAACTCGCCAACCGCCTGCTGAACAACCCCGAACTGATCGAGGTGGCGCAACGCAACACCACCGCCGAGCGTATCGAACAGGTCGTCTATCCGGTGGACAAGGGTCGCAAGCGCGAACTGCTCAGCCACCTGATCGGCGAGCAGAACTGGCGCCAGGTACTCGTGTTCACACGCACCAAGCACGGCGCCAACCGGCTCGCGCAACAGTTGGAGAAGGACGGCCTGACCGCCGCCGCGATCCATGGCAACAAGAGCCAGGGCGCGCGCACCCGCGCGTTGGCCGGTTTCAAGAACGGTGACGTGCGCGTGCTCGTCGCCACCGACATCGCCGCGCGCGGCCTGGACATCGATCAGTTGCCGCATGTGGTCAACTTCGAGCTGCCCAACGTGCCGGAGGACTATGTGCATCGCATCGGTCGCACCGGCCGCGCCGGCAACGAAGGCGAGGCGATCTCGTTGGTATGCATCGACGAGCACAAGCTGCTGCGCGACATCGAGCGCCTGCTGAAACGCAAGATCCCGAGCGTCGTGCTCGACGGCTACGAGCCGGATCCCAGCATCAAGGCCGAGCCGATCCAGAACGGTCGCAACGGCAAGGGCGGCGGCCGTTCGTCGCAGCCGCGCAAGCGCGCGACCGGCGGCAATCGCGGCAAGCCCTCCGGCAACAGCAACGCGCCAAAGGCCACGCGCAAACCGGCGCGGAGAAAACCCGCCGGCGCGCAAGCCAAGCCGCAGAGCCATCGTTCGCGCGCGGGCGGTGGCCAGGAGAAAGCGGCGTTGCTCGGTGGTGGGTATCGCGGCAAGTAGGTTCGCCATTGGGCGAGGACGGGTGGTGGAACCGCTGCGCTTGTTCCACCCTACCCGACAGGCAGGGTCCGCCAACATCGCGCCCCCCGCTAACAGGCGTGCTGCC
>JALULB010000171.1:0-2747 GCA_027041035.1 Sedimenticola sp.
TCCACCTACAAAAGTGCCGGGCCTCGCAGGCCATCCTGAACCTCCGATGCCTTCAGATTTTCACAATCAGATAAGTGCCCGCTCCGATCAACAGGCCGCCGAGGCGTTGGCGAAAGGTCGCGCCGAGCGTGCCGCGAAACTGGCGATAACGCCCGAGCGCAAGGGCAGCGCCCTGTATCGACAAGGCGACTACAAGCAGGCACTGGCCGAGTTCAGCAACGCGGAGAAGGCCGAATCGGCGACGGACCGCGCCGAGGCACTGTACAACAAAGGCAACGCGCTGGCGCGCCTTGGAAAATACAAGGAGGCCATCGAAGCCTACGATCAGGCATTGAAGCAACGACCGGATGACGTCGATGCGACCTATAACAAGAAGCTCGTCGAGGATCTGTTGAAGCAGCAACAGGAGCGGCAGAAACAGCAACAGAAATCAGCTCGGCAAAAGGATCAGAAGCAGGGCGGCCAGCAGAAGCAAGGTGGCGAGCAGAAGCAAGGTGGCCAGCAGAAGCCGGGCGGCGAGCAGAAGCCGGGCGGCGAGCAGAAGCCGGGCGGCGAGCAGAAGCCGGGCGGCCAGCAGAAGCAGGGCGGCCAGCAGAAGCAGGACGGCCAGCAGAAACAGGGTAGCCAGCAGAAGCAGGGCGACCAGCAGAAGCAGGGCGGCCAGCAGAAGCAGGGCGGTCAGCAGAAGCAGGGCGATCAACAGAAGCAGGGCGATCAACAGAAGCAGGGCGATCAACAGAAGCCGGGTGACCAGTCATCCAAGAAGGGAGAACAGCAACAACCGGCCAAGGATTTCCGTGAGGCACTGAAGGCGCAACAGGCGGAGAAGGACAAGGATAAGGACAAACAATCGGCCGGGGAGAAAGGCGCGCGGGCCAGGGCCGGCGAAACCGGAGAAAAACCGGAAGATCGCAAGGCCGTGGCGCAAGGTGCGAGGAAACCGAATGAGAGCAAACGCGAGAACGGCAAGCCGGGCGCGGGCGACATGCCGACTGGCGCGCGGGAGCTGCCCAGCGAGGAGCGACAGGCGGCCGAGCAATGGTTGAAGCGCATCCCGGATGATCCGGGTGGTCTGTTGAAACGCAAGTTCAGGTATCAATATCAGTATCGCCAACGACAGCCTGGCGCGCGGCGCGCCGGCGACAGTCAGGCCTGGTGAACGGGATCAAGAGGAACACACGATGAAAACGATCTTTAGCTATATGACCATCTGCCTGCTGCTCATCGGCCAGGTGGCGATGGCGGCGGTCACGGCCAGTCTCGATCGCCGCCAGGTATACGAGGGCGATACCGTGACGCTGTCGCTGGAAACCGATGGCAACACCCAGGCCGCCAGCCCGGACCTGTCCGCGCTGCAAGCGGATTTCGAGTTGCTCGGCACCGGACGCAGCAGCAATATCAGCATCATCAACGGCCACCAGTCGATCAAGACCGGCTGGCAGGTCCGGCTGCGACCACGTCATCTCGGCGAGCTGAGCATCCCGTCCATCGAGATCGGTGGCGAGAAGACCCGACCGCTGACGCTGAAGGTGGAACGCATACCGGCCGATGTCGCGCGTCGTCAGGCCGACCAGTTGTTCGTCGAAACCCAGGTCGAGAGCGGCAAGCGGGCACCCTACGTGCAGCAGCAGGTGAAGCTGATCGTGCGCCTCTACTATCGTGTGCGCCTGCTCGACGGCGAACTCAGCGATCCGCGGCCGGATGGCGACGTGGTCTTCGAGCGTCTCGGTGACGACAAAAGCTACGAGACCCTGCGCGACGGCAAGCGCTACCAGGTGATCGAGCGGGAATACGCGATGTTCCCGCAGCGCAGCGGCACCCTGAATATCCCGCCGGTGGTGTTCAGCGGTCGGGCGGCGGTGCGCCAATCATCCGGCCAGCAGCGTTCGCCGCGTACCCGCATGGACAGCCTGATGCAGCGTTTCTTCGGCGAGGATCCGTTCATGGACGATTTCTTCAGCGGCTCGCCTTTTGGCCAACGCGGCAAGCGCATCGTCGCGCGGAGTCCGGCGCGAGCGTTACGCGTGATGCCGAGACCCAAGGATTACAAGGGCGCTACCTGGCTGCCCGCCGCCGATGTCGAGCTGCTCGATCGTTGGGCCGAGAATCCGCCGCGACCACGCGTCGGCGAGCCGATCACGCGCACCCTGACGCTGCGCGCGAAGGGTCTGGAGGATTCGCAACTCCCCGAGATCGAGATACCCGCCAGCGACGCCTACAGCGTCTATCCGGAACAGGCGACCACACGGAACGTGCTGCAAGACGGTTGGGTGGTCGGCGAGCGCCGTCAGGACTTCACCCTCGTGCCGAAACAGGCCGGCAAGCTGGTGGTGCCGGCGGTCAGCATCGACTGGTGGGATACGCGACAGGACCGTCAACGGCAAACCGTGCTGCCACGTTGGGAGCTGAGTGTGTTGCCGGGTAGTGGCGCGCGGGCTTCGAATACGCCGGCGGCGACGGCGGGGCAGGCAAACAGCGTGTCGGCCGACGAGACCGCGAAGGCGACGAGCGTGTCATCCACAGCGTGGCCCGACGCCGATCGCTGGCGGGACGCCTGGCCCTGGTTGAGCGCGATTCTGGCATTGGGCCTGGCGACAGCCATCGTCTGGTGGGTGCGTGCTCGACGCCCGGCGAAGTCAGCGCAAGACGACGCGCGAGCAGGACAAGAAGCGATGGCTGGCCGGCCGCAACCGACACGGGCCGATCTTGGCGCGGCGCGCGATCGGCTCCGCCAGGCCTGCGCCGAT
>JALULB010000171.1:2757-3482 GCA_027041035.1 Sedimenticola sp.
GACGATCCGCCATTGGACCTGCGCGCATTGGCAAAACGCCTGCCGAAGCAGGCTGATCCGATACGCGTTCTGGATCGTTCGCTATACGCTGGCGAGGCGCAAGATCTGGCGGAACTCGACGGTCTGTGCGAAGCCTTCCGGGAAGGTTTCGATACCGGTGGCGGAGACGAGCGGAAGGCCGTTCGGGACGACCTGACGCCGCTCTATCCGAGGGTGTCGTAAAAGTCCGTCCTGGACTTTGCGACACACGAAAAGGAACAGGCGGGCGATGAGGACCGATGCCGGCAACGCCCCGCCACCCTGAAAATTCAGTGATAGCGCCGCATCTGCCCAACCAGCACGCCCTGCACGGTCACCTCGTCCGGCTCGAATTCCATTGGCCGCATGTTCGCGTTGGCCGGGTGCAGGATGGTCTTGTCCGCTTGACGCTCGATGCGCTTCAACGTGGCGTTCTGGCCGTGGATCAGCGCGACGACGATCTCGTGATCGTGAATCAGGCTGCGCTGCTCGATGATGACGTAATCGCCGTCGAGAATGCCGTCGTCGATCATCGAGTCGCCGCGCACCTGGAGCACGTAACAGGGGTGGGTGGTGCGCAGCGTGGGCGGGATCTCGATCGGCTGCGGATTCTCGATGGCCTCGATCGGCTCGCCGCTGCCGTAGAGGATCATGTTGGCCGGATCGAAGTTCACCTTGACGTTGTCCCGATCGACCGCCTCCAGGAA
>JALULB010000172.1 GCA_027041035.1 Sedimenticola sp.
GTTCCGCTACGCTTGATCGAGCCTACAACGACCGTGAAATGCGGCGTGCACCATGGAAGCCACAAACCACGTGAAATTGGCCTGACCGTAGGCCGGTTCAAGCGTAGCGGAACCGGCAGCAGCCTCGCCACGAAGCGCCGCTGCCCGATCCGCTACGCTTGATCGGGCCTACAACGACCGTGAAATGCGGCATGCACCATGGAAAGCCACAAATCACATCAAATTGGCAACGACCGTAGGCCGGTTCAGCGGAACCGGCAACAGCCTTGCCACGAAGTGCTCCACTGCCCGATCCGCTACGCTTGATCGGGCCTACGCTAGCCGTGAAATGCGGCATGCACAATGGATCGGCATAGGTGATATGGCTGGGGCCACCTTCAACGCGCTTCCAGCGATTGAAGCGCCAGCCTTGCCCGGCCGTCTTCCTGGATCAGCCCCAGTTCGGCGCGATAGTCGCCAAGCCCGGCGGCGAGGACATCGGGAATATCCAGCCGCCCGGTGTGTGAGTCGAAGCTGGCCGAGCGGCAGCTGATATCACGTGTCGATGGCGTCAGCGCGGTGATGTCGAAGACCACGCGCGGATCGCCGTCGGCGAGGCGCAACGTGGCGTCGAAGCCAGCGCTTCCATCGACCAGTACATGCGGCAGCGTCAGCGTGCCACTGGTGGCCTCGTAACGCGCGGTCTCGCCGTTCTCCACGCAACTTCCCGACGGGAACCGGTAGGCGGCTGCTTGCAGCGCTTGCCCGGCGATGATCCGGATGCTGAAACTGACGCCGCTGCCCGTACTCAGATTGACCTGGCTGCCGAGCGCGCCACCCAGCGAGATCGACAGGGTGTTGGGGTCGATGAAATGCACATCCTTCACCGCGTCAGCGCTGTTGGCGATCCAGTTCACCGAGCCGGCGCGATCGGCGTTGGCGGTTGGTGGCAGGTACACGGCGAAGCGGGAATTGGCGGCGACCTGCAACAGGCTGCCGTTCCGGGAGACGCGGAATACCGGGAGTTCGTCGGGGTTGCGCGTATGGAATCGCCATTCGCGGCTGGCCTGTTTTCCATCGGCGATATAGCGCAGTTCGACACGATAGTCCTGCCCCCATTCGAGACGATCCAGCGGGAACAGCGCGAACTGGTGGTCGTTCATGTGCTGATTCGGGTCGTTGGCATGATCGAGCAGGCGGGTGTTCTCGACGAGCGCGCCGGTGGCATCGAAAAGCGCGAACGACAGCATGCTGACCTGGCCGATGTAGTAGGGGTTGAACTGCACCGAGATCGGGTTGCCGCTGACCGCGCGGTCGGGCAGTGGATCGGGACTCTCCTCGAAGAACGCCGGGCTGACGTGATTCGCGCCGGGTGGTGGCCAGAGGATCAATGCCGGGCTGGCGGACCTTGTTGTCTGCGTGGCGGCGTCGTAGTCTTTTGCCGGCAGGCGTTTCTCCGGGTTGCATACGCCGGTGTAATAGCTGCCCTGGCTGGCTTCGCCGGCGGTCAGGCATTGTCGCGCGTAACGCCGGTTGCCCAGCTCGTAGACATAGCGGGGGGATTCGATCGACGGGCGGGCGATGCCGATCTGATCCAGCGTCGGGTCGAGAAAGCCCAGTCTATGGTAGATGCCGGTCATCAGCGCGTCGATCGAATCTGGAAAACCGCTCTGGCCATAGGAGAGGTTCTCGGTCACCGCCCGCGATGCATAGCCGGCGCTCGCGGCACGCTCGCTCGGGCCGATACCGCTGAAGCCGGGCAGGCCGGGTTGTTCTTCATGGCTGTTCAAGCCGTTTTCGAGCAGGTATCGCGCATGCGCGTCGGCTGCCTGTTGTAGATGGGCTTCCTGTTGCAGGGTCGGCATGCCGGCGGCGCGGCGGATCTGTTCCAGTTGTCGGTAGCCATCCGCTGGCGGTTCGGCGTGGACAGGTATTGACAGGCAGGCCAGGAGCGCGAAGCGGAAGACTCTGAGCATGGATTGAAATCGTCGCCAAGGGGAAGGGGAAAGCATTGGTATCGCATCGATGCCGGGAACTCAATGTGCGTTGGCGGCGGAATCCCGGGAATGTTGAATGGCGCACGAATCCGGCGAGGTACGCGAGATCTGGATCACCGAATAGAGGTTTCGATGACGGAGGCTATATGCTCTTCGCCCATGAATTTTCGGCCACTGCGGCCGCCCCTCGCATCCCTGGCCGCAGTTGCGGAAACTCGCCGTAGTCTGGGCTATGACTTGTTTCCGCGCGTAGCCCAAGGGCGCGGGGAGCGGCCTCGAAAAACCAAAAATCCATGGGCGACGCGTATAATCCCGCCAAACAGCAACGGAAGTGGTAACGAGGATGAATGAGCAACTGAAAGGCAACCTGAAGAATCAATCGACATGGCGGCGCATCCTGTACATGCTGCTGTTCGCGATCGCCTACAGCGTCGCCGAGATGGTGGTATTCGCCATCGTGGTCGTGCAGGCGGCATTCGTGCTGTTCTCGGGAAAAGCGAACGAGCAACTGCTGGATTTCGGTGCGCAGTTGTCGCGCTATATCTATGAGGTGCTGCGTTACCTGACCTTCAATACCGACCGCCAGCCTTTTCCGTTTTCGGCATGGAATCAGTTCGATGATTGAGCGATCAGCGCCGTGCCATATGCGGCCTGATCGTGCTCGGAAGCGCCCGTCGTCACCTTCAGCAGGTGCTCGCGCAGCCTTGTCCAGACCGGATTGCCGGCGCCGCCACCGATGCTGAGGACGCGCGTCAGCCGGGTGCCGGTACGTTCCTCCAGCAAACGATAACCGCGTGCCTCGATTCGCGCGATCCCCTGTAGCAGAGCGTGCAGGAAGGCGGCATCGTCGTCGGGTCTGGGCGTGATGCGTGGCGGCAGATCGGGATCGTTGATCGGGAAACGCTCACCTGGGCGGAGCAGCGGGTAGTAGTCCAGCGGCGAGGGGCGATCGGGATCGATGTCGCGGCCGAGGCGTTCGATCTCGTCGCCGTGGAAATGCGCGGCGAGCACCGCGCCACCGCTGTTGGAGGCGCCGCCGGTCAACCAGCGATCACCGCAGCGGTGGCTGTAGATGCCCAGCCGGTTGTCGAACAGCGGCTGTTCGGTCACCAGTTTGACCACCAGCGTGCTGCCCAGCACGCTGATGCCGGTGCCGGGTTCCAGCACGCCGTCGCACGCGGCCAGCGCGGAGGCGGTACTGTCGGTGGTGCCGAGCAAGATGCGCGTGTCCGCGCCGAAGCCGCGCAGCGCGCGGATCGTCGCCGTCGGCCCGCCGAGCATGCCGCCGACCGGCTCGACGCGTGGCAGTCTCGCCATTGGCAGCAGCGCGCTGGTGCTGCCGGAACAGCTGGCGGTGTGGGCCTACCCACACGAAAACGATCTGGAAAAAACCGTCCTCAACATGGTCAACGCGCTTCTCTTCCGCGTCCACTACGCGGGGCGGCCCGACCTGCTGGACGCGGAGAACCGGATACTGGTGGAGGAGGCGCTGGCCTACTACAAGG
>JALULB010000173.1 GCA_027041035.1 Sedimenticola sp.
ACCAGTATCTCTCGCAGCCGCGCGGCGGCTCGTGGAGCTGGTGATGGCTCAACAGGAGAGCAGAAGCGCGCGGCTGCGAGAGATACTGGTCGACCGGCATGCCTATTCCGAGGATCGAGCGAAACAAGTGAGCGCCGAGATCGATCGGAAGGAGAAGGCGTTCTACCAGGCATTCATCAATATCTATCTGGAACGGGACAACGCGGCGATCGCCGGCATCAACGTTCCTTTCGAGAACGTGGTGGATGCCTATCGTGACCTGCTTCCCGAAAGCGCCTCCACGCGGCCAGCGGAGGAATATGAAGAGCCGCTGATGAGCAACGCCGAGTTGGGCCGCTTGCAAGCGGATCTCGCGAGTGCGACCGCCGATAAGGAACGCCTCGGCGAGGAGCTTGGCCTGACCATGGAGACGATGGGACGCATGCTGAACGAATACTCCAACATGGCGGAGGACAACGATGGAAGCGAGGTCGACCGCGGAAAGATTTTGAGTATGTTCCAGGAGAAGGAGGACGATGATATCGCCGTTACCGATGAAGAGTTGGAGGCGGTCGGGGAGTCGCTTGATACCAGTGATACCTCGGTAAGCCAGGACGCGACGCCCGAAGCCGACAATATCGATCTGGAAGCCTCGGTGTCCGACGAAGGTGCTTTGGACGGGCCGGTCGAGGATATTACCGAGCTATCCATCGACGATCTGGAGATCGCCGTCGCGGAGGTGGACGAAGGGGAAGAAGCCGCTGGAGAGATTCCACTGGACAAGCTGGCGGACCTGGAACTGGATGGTGATCTGGGACCGGAAAAACCGGAACGCGAGGGGGAGGAGCAGGAACAGGAACATCTGGACGCGGTGGTGTCTTCGTAAAAAAACCGGCGAGGAGCGAACCTCGCCGGTTTTCTCAATGCAGGCTTGCGTTTGATCGAGCCTGTTTTATCCCGGGAAATTCATGAATTATGCACGCCCTTGCTTGCCTATATGATTCCACAAGAAGTTTTCTTCAGTTGCGCGTAATCTAGGATACATGACGCCTTCAGGAAACTCTTTGTAAAATCAATATGCTGCGCGGTTACATCGCGTCAATTCATAAAATTTCCGTAACTACTCAGTGCGTAACCAAATAAAGAGTAACTGCTCAGATCGCCGCTGAAATGCGCCAGATCAAGGCAAAAAATGTGATCGTTACAGGGATGTAACTTATTAGGGCAATGCAGGAGCAATTGCCGGGTTACAAGTGTAAATGACCATTTTTGAACGCGGAGCTGTCGCATTTCAGCGGTTAGCTGAGTAGTTACAAATTTCCGGGTTATTTTCGCGCCGACGGCCCGTTATATTCGATACCGTTGCTCATATGCGTCAGAAAGTACTCGAGATTGCGGTACTGTTTATGCTGAGGCTTGAAGGGTTTCGCGCGAACCTGCTTGTTACAGCCCTTGAAGCGACGATGCAGTGTGCCAAGCTCACCCCATTTGGAACGGTAGACCGGCCACCCGGTTGTTTGCCCCAATGCCGGACTGAGGATATCGGTGCGGATATGTTGTCCGGCGCTTTCCACATGGCAACTGGCACAGGAAAAGTTCAATTGTCCGCGACGCGCGAAATAGAAGGACTTTCCGTCGTTGTATGCGGCCAGCGCATCGGCATCGCCTTTCGGCACGACGACATTGGTCTTCTGGCCACGTGATTCATATGCCATGTAGGACAGCACACGAGTGATCGGACCCTTTGCCCATTTCAACGGCTTTTCGCCATTCTTTACCCGGCACTCGTTGACCATCATGGGTAGAGTGACGACCATCTTCCGTTTTGCGTCCCAGTGTGGATAGTTTTTCCGTTGTGCCGGACCGTCGGGAAAGCAACTGGAATAGGTCTTGCCATTCGCGAATGGCTTGTTCCACATCTCCTCGCCTTCCTCGATCATCGGTTCGTAGGGAGGGAATTCCTCGATCGCTTCCCAGGAGTCACGTGATACCTTGTCGATAGCATAGACACCATTCTGAAACTCGTTTAATGGTACACCGGGAAATTTCTTCATGAAGTAATCACGATAGACCTTCAGGTCTTCCTCGGGTGTTGTGTCAGTGGCCTTTTTGTTGGCGAAGGCACTGCCAGCAGCCAGCAGGCTGATAGCAAGTACGGCAACCAATTGTTTTTTCATGGATTGTGTCTCCTCCCGGGTGGGGTATAGAGTTGAGTAAGCGGAAATCAGCGAATCTTCGCCGTGGCGGAGTCGCTGCCACCCTTGTTGTCAACCCAGCTGAGTTTGATCTCATCACCCTTGCCAGCGCCGGTAAACTTGAAGGACAGATAAGGGTTCTTGGAAACTCCACCGCTCATCTCGGCGACGAATACCTTTTTGCCGCCTGCTTCACAGGTGACTTCCTCGATGAAGTGGGCCGGAATGAGTTTGCCGGTCTTCTTGTTCTTGCGCAGTCCGGTTTCCATTGGATGGGTGATCAATGTCTTGACGGTTGTCACGCCGCCTTTTTCCTTCGCGCGGATCTTGATGCTTGATTTTGCCATGCTTTTATACCTCTATAGTGTTTACGGATGATCGGTTGACGTCAGTGATCAACCGCCGCAGCCACCAATAGTGACCTTCACCGCCTTGGATGCCTTATAGAGCTTGCCGTTGGCTTTGACGATCGCCACAACATCACCGGTTTTGCCCATTTTGATGCGTGTCGAGACGAAACCTTTCGCTCCGGGTCCCAGTTTGGCATTGAAGATCAGCGGGGTCTGATTGCCGGTGGACAGGATGCTGATGGATTCGGTGCCGGGGATGCTGGAGGTCACGGAAACCGGAACCACGGCGCCATTCTCGGCGATATCCGGAGCCTTGATCTTGATTGCGCTGCTTTCCTCGGCGGCGTCACTGCCAAGCAGGTTCTTCAGCGCGGTGGCGGAGGACTTGGCATGGAATGCGCTTTCCGACCATTTCGCGAGCACCGTCTGCGGTGTCAGCAGGCCGGCGCCAGCCGCGGCGCCAAGGGTGCCGGCGGCCACGGAACCCTTGATGAAGAGTCTGCGTTTGATGTTTGCGTTCATTTTGTTATGTCTCCTGAATGACAACGGTTAGACGATTCAAAGCGTGTACAGGAAATCGACTACCGCATCGATCTCTTTCTCGCTCAGTACCTTGTGACGGCCGAACGGGATCATGCGAGAGTTGGGGTTGTTGGCGGTGGCATCCCAGATCTGCGCACGCAGTTTGTCGCGATCCGGGAAGCGGGCCTTCATCGCGACCAGGGGTGGTCCGATGTCGCCAGGACTGACGCCGCCAGCGATGGCATGGCAGGCGAGGCAATTGCCTTTCTTTCTGTTGAAAGCCGTCTTCTTGCCGAAATCGACGCTGGATGCCGCGCCGGCCGTAGCCACGGACATACCGCCGAACGTGCCTGCCAGCGTAATGACGCAAGCTGCGGCGGTGGTGATTATTGCGGATCTCCGCATAGGTATTCCTCCTAGAGAACTGGTGTGGGTAAGGGGAATGATTGTATGGACCCGCGCCGCCATAGTTGTCCTATCACAAAGCGCGTCATGTCCTCTGTTATGGTTGCATTACCAACTGGAACGAAAGCTTGAATGCGATTTCAATATTACCGGAATTTCCAATGCCCGCAAGCGGTAAATTTAACTTAAGTAAAGATGGATATGCTTATATTAGTGGGGTTCTGGCTACGTGTTATCCCGCATGATTTCAAGGTAAACCCTTGGATGGAAAGCCTGGAGTCAGGAAGTTTCCTTGGCGGGTAGGGCGATTCCGATCGCCAGAAGCATGTCGGTCAACGCTATCAGCGGCAGCCCGACCAGCGTGTTGGGATCGCGGCCTTGGAGCGCGTCGAACAGTACGATGCCGAGACCTTCCGACTTGAAGCTGCCGGCGCACTGGATCGGCTTCTCTATCGCGACGTAGGTTTCGATCTGTTTCCGGCTGAGTTCGCGGAAGGAAACCCGGTAGGTTTCACACACCACTTGCGTCGTGTCTGTCTCGGTGTCGAGCAGGCATAACCCGGTGTAGAAGGTGACCGTCTTTCCGGACAGCTTCAACAGTTGCTCGACAGCACGTGCTTCGCTGCCGGGCTTGCCGAGTATCGCATCGTCCGCATGCGCAACCTGGTCGCTTCCGATGATCAATCCGTGACTACCCCGGGCCGACGCCGCTCGCGCCTTGGCCCGCGCGAGGCGCTGCACCAGGTCCGCCGGCGATTCCCCGGAGAGGTGTGATTCGTCCACCTCTGGCGCGACGCAGTCGAAAGGCAGATGGAGTTTTTCCAGGATTGCCTTGCGGAACGGCGAGGTCGAGGCGAGTATCAGTTTTTGCATGCGCATGGACCCAGAAAGATCGGGCTGGTCAGCATAGCAAATCGATCATAAATCTGTCGCGTTCTGGGTTAGAATTCCGTGTTTCCGTGGACAGACGGGCTTCCCGAATGAAAAAACACTATGACCTGATCGCAATCGGTGCTGGCAGCGGTGGTATCTCGATAGCGGAACGTGCCGCCCAGTACGGCGCCAGCTGCGCGGTGGCTGAGTCGGGCCGGCTGGGTGGTACCTGCGTCAATGTCGGCTGCGTGCCGAAGAAGGTCATGTGGAACGCCGCTACGCTCGCGCATGCGCTGCGGGATGCGCCCGACTATGCTTTCGATGTGTCGCGGAACGGATTCGATTGGGCAGCGTTGAAGCATAAACGGGATGCATACGTCGGCAACATCAACAGCTGGTACGAAACCTACCTGAAGGACTCTGAGATCGACCTGATCCGCGGCCATGCGCGTTTTCACGATGCCCATACGCTGCGGGTGGACGGCCGGGAGGTCTCCGCGGAGCATATCGTCATCGCCCCGGGCACGCGCCCGATGCTGCCGGATATCCCCGGCGCCGGGCTCGGGATCACCTCGGATGGCTTCTTCGAGTTGAGCGAGGTGCCGCGACGGGTCGCGATCGCCGGCAGTGGCTATATCGCCGTCGAGCTTGCCGGGGTACTGAATGCGCTCGGCGCCGAGGTCAGCCTGTTTCTGCGCAAGCAGCACCTGTTGCGCGAGTTCGACGCCATGCTGCGCGAAGGCCTGATGGAAGCGATGCTGGACGATGGCATCAGCATCCTGCCGATGACGCAGATTGCCGCTGTCAGCCGCGAGGGTGACGACAAACTGAGACTCGAACTGGACAACGGGCAGCATCTGGCGGGTTACGATCAGTTGATCTGGGCGATCGGCCGCGAACCGAACACGGATGGACTCGATTTCGAAAGGGCCGGTGTGGAAACCGACTCGAAAGGCTTCGTGCCGGTGGATGCATGGCAGAATACCTCGGTGCCTGGAATCTATGCGCTGGGGGATATCATCGGCAAGGCGCAGTTGACGCCGGTGGCGATCGCGGCGGCGCGGCGTCTGGGGGATCGACTGTTCGGCAACCAGCCGGAGCGCCGGCTCGACTATGAGCTGATTCCCAGCGTAGTGTTCTCACATCCGCCGATTGCCACGGTCGGCCTGAGCGAGGACGAGGCCCGCGCGCGACACGGCGACGCGGTGCGCATCTATCAAAGCCGTTTCACACCGATGTATCATGCGTTCACAAGCCATCCGGTCAAGGTGTCGATGAAGCTGGTGACGGTGGGGGCCAGGGAGAAGGTTGTCGGATGCCACGTGATCGGCATTGGAGCGGACGAGATGTTGCAGGGGTTTGCCGTGGCGATGCGCATGGGGGCGACGAAACAGGATTTCGACGATACCATAGCGATCCACCCGACCGGGGCCGAAGAACTGGTGACGATGCGCTGATGCCGGGGCGCTGATGCCGGGGCGCTGATGCCGGGGCGCTGATGCCGGGGCGCCCGACACGGCGCCCCGGCGGCCGGCGGTTTTACTTGCTGGTGCTGATCTTGAATGGCGCGTACGCCGGGCACCAGCCGATAGCGGCGGTGAATAACGGAATCAGGCCGATGGCCCCAAGCCAGTTCTGGGCATAGAATCCCCAGCCGATGACGCCGAGTCCGACGACGGCACGCAGAATCCGATCGATACCACCTACGTTCTTGCTCATGATGTTTTTTCTCCAGTTGATTCACGGAAACCCCGTGAGGATCACGGGTCCCTCAATGTGACAGGCTCAGCTTAGTACCCTCGCAGTCACCTGTCTGTGACAAGATCACGAATGCCGGGAGCGCTCGATCGCGCTAGGAGGCTGTCGGGGTTGGGTAATCGTAGCGATGCGGTGGGGAATCGAGGCGATTTTTCGATCGTTTGAGGAGCATAGTGGAGACTATGTGACGACAAAGGGTCGGAAAAAGCGACCGCTTCCCCGCCGTCGCAGTAGACTCCTCCCAAGCCCGACAGGCTGCTACGGCAGGCTATAGGCCGTTCGCGCCGACGCCAAGCAGGTAATCGCGGTCGATGACCGTCACTTGTCCTCGAGACAACCGGATCGCGCCACTTTGTTCGAACGATTTCAACAGGCGACTGACAACCTCTCGCGAGGTGCCGAGTTCGTCGGCGATCTCCTGATGCGTGGCGTGGATGGCGGCGGGCGACCCGCTGCCGTGGCGTAGCAGATAGGCGGCGACACGCTGGTCCAGTCGCTGGAACACCACTTCCTCGACGACCTGGATGATTGCGCTCAGGCGATCGGCGACCAGGCTGAAGATATACGCACGCCAAGCGGAGTCCCGTCCGATCCATTTACGCACGAACTCCGCCGGCACCAGCGCGGCGGTAAGGTTGGACTCCACGTTCGCGGTTGCCGGGAACGGCCGGCCGCTCAGAATGCAGGAGGCTGTCAGTACACAGCTTTCACCCGGACGGATCCGGTACAGGGTGATCTCCTTGCCGGTCTCGCCGCTCTTGTAGATGCGTGCGACGCCTTCCACCAATAGCGGCAGATGGGTGCAGGTGTTGCCTTCGGCGCAGACCTCGTTGCCCGTTTTCAGGTGCGCGAGTATCACGCTATCGAAGAAGGCACGACAAAAATCGCTGTCCGCTTCTTGCAGAAATGGGAACAGTTGCCTGAGCCGGTTCTCGTTCTCGGGATTGTTCATGCTCATTGGCCAGGTTCCAAGTGCTTATTGGTAATATAGCAGTCCGCGCCGACCAGTTGACTCAATGTGGCATTATTCTCTGAATACGGCAGCACCAGTTGAATCTTGCTGTTTCGACCCCGATCGAAGAAGGACTTGATCTTGAAGACGTCCTCCTGAAGCGCCTTGGGCGACAGGATCAGCTGCCTCAGATCGAGATAATCCGCGATCTGGAACACGGTCGTGTGCAAGCCGACATCGAATGCCGAAGCGCCGATGCCGGCCCCCTTCAGCGTGTCCAGATAGGCCCGTGAGCGTTGCAAGTCCCGGTTGAGCGCGGCGACGGTAAAGAGGCATACCATGCCGCTCCCCACTTGTTGCTTGATTCGGAGTGTGTCCTGCAACCACCCCGGCTGGCTGGATACCTCAATGACCTCCGCTGACTGCGGGATGAGCAGCAAGTGATCGGTTTGACCTGCCTGATGCAAGGAGCGAAGCTTATCCAACGCGCTGGAGAGCAGATCGCGGTCGAGCTGCAAGCGGGATTCCGCCGGGAGGGCCGCGTATGCGACAGAGACCCCCTGCCATTGTCGTGTTTCAGGGAAGCTGGCGTCCGCCAGGTAAGCGCAGACCGCGCGGGAGTCGGCCTCGCGAATCTCGCGAAGGCGGATGTCCACGGGCTTGCGGGCCAGCACATGTCTGTTCAGCAGTTCGAGCTGTTCCTTCATCAAACGTTGCCTGGTGTCCGCGTGCAGTATGCAGCGGTGACCGTTACCAGCCTGGCTGGCGGCGGCGGCGTATTCCCAGACCCGGGTGTCGTTCGGGTCTTCGAGCAGATGCAGACCGCTTCTCGCTACCCTTGTCGTCGGGACTTGGCGGCTCGGAGCGAAGGCGGCAAGCAGGATGCCATGCAGGTTGTTTGCGATCAGCATGATGCCCTCGATATCCTTGCCGTGGATCACGCCGCGCAGGATGTTGTCGCCCGCCGAAAGCAGAAGTCCACGATTGCGGAGTCTGGCATTCAAGCTGGCCGTCAATTTGTCGATGGCGGTTGGGTCGACGCGCGTGTCGTTACCGAGCTCCACATGCAGCGCGAGGCTCAACAACCCGGGTTGATGCTCACGCTGCTCGCTTGTATGACGGGCGATCTGTTCGATAACGCTCGGCTCGGAGTGGGGAGGGGATGCTTCGTCGCTTGGCGCCCGGGTATCTGCCTGGGATTCCAGGGTTTCCTTGACGGTCTTGATGAGCTTCTTCGGCCGAATGGGTTTTTCCATGAAACCGTTTGCGCCGGCGTCCAGCGCGGCGTCCTGCTTGTCTTTTTCCAGTTCCCCGGAAAGATAGATCAACGGAATATCCCGGTATTCCGGTTTGCCGCGCAGCATCACGGTCAGCTCCTCACCGCTGATGTCGGGCATGTACAGGTCGATCAGTATCAGGTCGGGCACGAACTCGCCGGCCATCGCGAGCACCTTCGCGGGGTCGCTGATGGCGAGGGTGCGCATGCCGGCGTTGGCAAGAATCGCGGCGGCGAACTCCGCCTGGCTCTCATCGTCGTCCACGATGATGACGCGGGGTGAGGTATCCGACGTTCTGCGTGGTGCCGGGGGAGATGGGGCGGGAGCTTCGTCTGGAAACAACGTATTCAAGAGTTCACTGGCAATCAGCGGGGCCGTGAAGAATTGTCTGGCACCCAGTTGTTCCGCCTCCGTCCTGGAATCCGCGTCGTCCTCGATACTGACAACCGAGAGCGTGATCGGCAACGCCTCCGCGCGTTGCGCAAAGGTATCCAGGAACGGTTGACGCTTGTTTCTGGAACGCAGGTCGACCAGCAGGTTGAGCGCGGTTGGGCTTTCCAGCGCGTGCGTCAGCGAGAATACATCGTCGATCAACGACAGGCGTATGCGGCGTTCGACGCACAGGTCGTGAATACCGAAGGGCAGGAGTTCCGGGTCGCCGAAATACAGGAGTGTGTCGTATCGCGCCAGTGCGCGGTCCGCTTCCTTGAGATAGTCGCCGATATCCTGTGACAGCTTGCGGAGCTTTTCGAGTTGCCGCTCGTCGGGCAGGTTGGAACGGCCGGAGAACGTGCTGAGAAACACGCTGAAGGAGAAAGCGGCGTTGCTCAGTCCGGGATAGGGGCTGCTCTTCTCGGTTTTCTCCTCTAGCCGCTGGGCGGTTACGTAGAGCGTTTCCAGGGCGGGCTGCGACGGTTGCTCCAGCAACGTCTCCATCTGGTGCAGCAGATCTTCAATGATGTCCGATAACTGGGTGTCCATAGAGTGTTCGATTTGGTTTTTATTAGCGCTGGCCAAGAAGCTTGTTTATCATTTGTGCATGGGACTGATGCGCGGGCCAGTACCGCCTCTGCCACCCAAACGTCGGATTCTAGCAGCCTGCCCGACTTGGAAGTAATCTACCGTGACAGCAGGGAGTCGGTCTGGTTTTCCGATCTTTACTCAGTAATAGCTCCACTATGCTCCTCGAAAGATCGAAAAACCAGACCGATTCCGGCTGCTTCGCCACGATTCCCTCGATCCGACAGCTTCTTGGCTTGCGTGCCATTTTGTCACTGGCGGTCGGCTGTCAAATACTGAATTCAAGGGTTATTGTACACAGGTTGAGCGCCGGTCGGGATGTTGGCGTATCCTTTATAACGCTATGGATGACACGGTGATAGATCTTCCCGAACAAGCTGCCTCGCGGTATGGGGCGCGGAGTGGGTTGCCGATGCTTCCACTGTTCCTTGCGGCGGGCTTGTTGCTGCTCTCCGTATTGTTGACGGATGGGGTGGTTCGGCTGCTGGGTTTTGCCGCCGCTGTTGCTTTCGTTTCCGGCGCGGTGATCAGGAGGGCGGCGGGCGATATCGGGTATCGCTTTGGCACCAGCCTGCTGGCGGTGGCGGCATTTGTCGCGGGATTGGTCTGGGTACTGGTGGCAAACGCGAGTCCGTCGCCGACCGAAGGGGCATTCTGGGCGTCGCTGTGGCCGTTGTTCTTCCTCGCTGGCGCGTTCCTGCCGGTACTGCTGGCGATCTCCATATCGCCACGTATCGCGTTGTTGCAGTTGCTGTTGTTGGCCGGGCAGTTGTTCGGCATGGTCGAGTATCTCTCCGCGATGATCGTATCGGATGCCTGGCCGCCGCCGATTCTACTGATGGTACTGGCTTCGCACCTGCTGGCGTTTGTACCGGGTACCATGCTGAGACGTCGCTCGCTGGTGCTCGATGAAGTCAGCCAGGCCGAGCCGGATCGTGTCGATGTGCTCATGATCAAGGCGCGGATTCTCGCCGCCCAGGGTAAAACCGACGAGGCGCTGGGGCAGATTCGCGCCATTGTCGAGCAGCAACCGGACAACCATGCCCTGCGTTTGCAGTATGCGCAGCTGCTGGTCGAGCAGTCGCGTCTCAAGGAAGCGTTGGCGCAATACCGTATTCTGCACAGGCAGCTGCCCGACAATGACGAAGTCATCGCCAGCCTGGCGCTGCTCAGTATCGAGGCCAATGATCTCGACACCGCCAGCGAGATGCTGCACAAGTTGCTCGACATGGGCAAGCGCGGCAACCTCGCCAATTACTATCTGGGGCGTATCGCCCAGGGGCGGGACGAGCGCAAGCAGGCCATCGCCTATTATCTGCGGGTCAAAAGCAAGGAATACGCCTTCGATGCGCAGTTGCGCATCGCCGCCCTGCTCGCCGAACTGGGCAAGCCCGATGAAGCCCTGCGCAA
>JALULB010000174.1:0-811 GCA_027041035.1 Sedimenticola sp.
CTCGGCGATACAGGCAGCCCGATTCGGGCTGGCGGCATCGATGACATGCAGCAACAGGCTGGCGGAAACGGTTTCCTGCAAGGTCGAACGGAACGCGGCGACCAGTTCGTGCGGCAGGTCGGCTATGAAGCCCACGGTATCGGCCAGCAAGGCCTCGGCGCCGTTGCGCAACGGCAGCCGCCTGAGCGTGGGGTCCAGCGTGGCAAAGAGCTGGTCTTGCACGTAGACATCCGCGCCGGTGACCGCGTTGAACAGCGTCGACTTCCCGGCATTGGTATAGCCGACCAGGGACACGGTCGGGATCTCCGCCTTGCCACGTGAACGCTTGCCCTGCTCGCGTTGGTTGTCCACCTTTTCCAGGCGACGATGGATGCGGGCGATGCGCGCGTTGATCAGGCGACGGTCGGTTTCCAGCTGGGTTTCACCCGGACCACGCAGCCCGATGCCGCCTTTCTGGCGTTCCAGGTGCGTCCAGCCCCGGATCAGACGGGTGGAAAGATGCTTCAACTGCGCCAACTCAACCTGCAACTTGCCTTCGAACGAGCGTGCCCGCTGGGCGAAGATATCCAGGATCAGGCCGGTGCGATCGAGTACCCGGCACTCGAAATGGCGCTCCAGATTGCGTTCCTGCGCCGGCGTCAGCGCGTTGTTGAAGATCACCAGATCCGCATCGTTCGATTGGATCGCGCGCTTGATCTCGTCGGCCTTGCCAGTGCCGATGTACAGATGCGGATCCGGATGCTTGCGCGTGCCGGTGAAGAGTTCCGCGATCCGCGCGCCGGCCGATTCGCTCAGGGCGCGAAACTCGCCC
>JALULB010000174.1:821-3471 GCA_027041035.1 Sedimenticola sp.
AGGTATCCTGATCGGGCGGTCCATCGGGCTGGATGGCGACGAGTAGCGCGGTTTCACCCGCCTTGGGACGTTCAAACATCGCATTGACCGGAAGGCATCAGAAAAAAAGCGCGGACAGGCAGACCCGCGTCATCGGAAGAGCGAGGGTGTCCGAGGGTTGATCCCCTCGAACGGAACAACATCCACCGCATGACGGAGGTCATGCGGACCACAACACGGCGATCGGCTATTCCTCTTCCGCGTCGCCATGCGGGATACGCACATTGCGCGCGGGAACAACCGTCGAGATGGCATGCTTGTATACCATCTGGCTGACCGCGTTCTTCAGCAAGACGACAAACTGGTCGAAAGACTCGATCTGCCCTTGCAGCTTGATTCCGTTCACGAGGAAAATCGAAACCGGCACGCGTTCTTTGCGCAATGCATTCAGAAAAGGGTCTTGTAAGCTCTGCCCTTTGGACATTGTTCTTCTCCATAATTTGTTTACTGGCGAAACGAGGCAGCCAGATTTTATAATAGTCAAGCACGGTATCTCGGCGCCGCGAAATACACCTCGAACAGATCGATATCGCATCCCGCCGTCCACATACCGACGATATGCGCGCAACGAAAGCGAGATACTAAACCTGGACAAGGCTGCAAGTATAGCGGATATTCCCGAATACAAGCTAACCTGGATCAAGATATCGTCGATCATCACGCAAAATTCACGATCCATCGACTTCCAAGCCGTCTTACATGCCAAACAAACCCTCCGTCCGCCCTTCCGGCGACCAAGCCGCGCAAGCCGATCCTCATGAACTCTATGAGCTGTCGGTGCAATGCGCCGAAGCCGAAATCGACTTCGTCGACGCCACCTGGAAGACCCTGCGCGAGCGGCCCGCCAGACTGTTGCGCGAGGACTTCTGCGGCTCCGCGCTGGTATGCGCCGAATGGATCGCCCGCCACAAGCGACGGCACGCCATCGGTGTCGATCTGGATCCCGATGTCCTGGCCTGGGGGCGCGAGCGGCATCTGAACCCGTTGCCCGCCGGCGCGCGTCGGCGGATCGAGTTGCGGAACGCGGACGTGCTGACGGTGAAAACACCCCCGGCGGACATCATCCTGGCTATGAACTTCAGCTATTGGCTGTTCAAGCAACGACATACACTGAAGCGCTACTTTCAGCGGGTACATGCCGCCTTGCGGGCCGACGGCATCTTCTTCCTCGATGCCTACGGCGGGTATGACGCCTTTCGCGAGATCGTCGAGGAACGCGAGATAGCAGCCCCCTCGGGCGATTTCACCTACATCTGGGAGCAGGCCAGCTACAACCCGATCGACGCCAGCCTGGTGTGTCACATCCATTTCGCCTTTGCCGATGGCTCGCGCCTGGAGCGGGCCTTCAGCTATGCATGGCGTCTCTGGACCCTGGCCGAGATACGCGAGCTGTTGATCGAGGCCGGCTTTCGCAAAACCACCGTCTACTGGCAGGGCTTCGACGAGAACGGCGAGGCCGACGGTGTTTTCGTGCCGGCGGAGAGCGGCGACGCCGATGCCGGATGGATCTGCTACCTCGGCGCGGAGAAATAACCCTGTCGATTGCCCAAGAATAGACATCTTAAAGATTCCCTTGCGCCTGTCGTTAGCGATGTTACTTACGAATAACCCGTGCATCGCCAATGAACCGAATCGAACAGCTGTTTGCCAATATCCCGTGGAAAACCAAGATCGTCGGCCTGATCGCCTCGTTTATCCTCGCGAACCTCTTCATCAGCGCCAGTATCGGCTGGTTGATCGATCAACGTAACCAGGACACCCAGCACAGGATCACCGGCGCGCTGGAGAAACTGCGCGCCGCGACCACCGCGCGTGAATCCATTATTCGCATGTCGGCGGCCAAGGCTGCATTGATCGCGGCAAACGCGCCGTCCAGCATTCGCCAGGCCGCAATCGATTCGATCCGCGCTTCATCGATGCTGGACGAAAGCATCCAGCGCCTGTCCGACAGCCTGCCGGACGAACCCAAGGTCAGGCAGTTGGCCGAGCTTCTGGAAAGCATGCGACCGAGCGAGTTGAAGGTCATCAAGTTCGGCAAGAAGAACCTGGACGACAAGGCGCGCGAGGCCACCGAAGCGTTGCGCGCCGACGCCGACAAGGTCAGCCAGCTGGCCAACGAACTGGTCGACGCCGAGGAACAGGCGATGGCGACCAGCACCGCCGCCGCGGTCGGCGCCACGCGCCAGACCCTGCTGACCGGCGGCATCGCGCTGGCCGCCGTGATGCTGGCGGGATTGGTCATCGCCTGGTTCGCCGCGAACCTGCTGACCAATCCGCTGAAAAGGATCTCGGACGGCATCCGCGAACTCGCCTCCGGCAACCTGGCAATCCAGATAGCACCCGGTGGCCGTGATGAGACCGGCCAGACGCTGAGTGGACTCAGCACCACCATCACCAACCTGCACAACATGGTGGAGCGGCTGCGGAATCGCACCGCGCAGATCACCACCGAATCCGACCAACTGGACCAGATGTCCAGCGGCATTACCGATCTGTCCACGCGCATCCACCACAGCGTGCAGGCCATTCAGACGGAAACCAGCGTGGTCAGCACCGCCACCGGCAACGCCACCACCGAGCTGACCGCCGCCGCCGCGATCACCCAGCAATC
>JALULB010000175.1 GCA_027041035.1 Sedimenticola sp.
CGCGCACCCGCCAGCCGGTCGGTTCGCTGTCCGGCGGTGAAAAGAACCGCCTGCTGCTGGCGCGCCTGTTCACCCAGCCGACCAACGTGCTGGTGATGGATGAGCCGACAAACGACCTGGATGTCGAAACCCTGGAACTGCTCGAAGAGCTGCTCGGCGACTATGACGGCACGCTGTTGCTCGTCAGCCACGATCGTGTCTTCCTGGACAATGTCGTCACCAGTCTGTTCGTGTTCGAGGGTGACGGGAAGGTCAGCGAGTTTGTCGGCGGCTACGACGACTGGGCGGCATGGAGAAAGCACCAGCAACAGCGCAGCCAGGCCGGCAAGCCCGCGACGAAGCCTTCCACGCCGCCCGCGCGCAAGGCCGCGCCGAAGAAACTCAGCTACAAGGATCAGCGCGAACTCGACGCCCTGCCAAAGCGCATCGGCGAACTCGAAGCGGAGATCGAGCGCCTGAACGAACGGCTCGCCGACCCGGCGATCTACCAGACCGAGGGTGATGCGGGTATCACCGAACTCGCCGCTCGGCTGGAAACCGCCGAGCAGGCGCTGGAGCAGGCTTTCGCGCGTTGGGAAGCGTTGGAAGCGTCGCTCGGGTAAGCATGCTAAAAGCCCAGGTTCAGCGGGTGGAAGTAATAACCTTTCTTATTGAGGGGTGGTAATCTTGCGCTGTATCGCTCACCATTCAGCGAATACCTTAGTAAAACACTTGGTTAAGGAGTGCAGTAACAACATGAGCGTGGAAATACCAGAACGTGACGGCGACGGCTATCTTGTCGATATGAACGATTGGACCCCGGAGATCGGGCGGGCGATGGCCGAGGCCGACGAAGTCGAACTCGATGACGTGAAATGGAATCATATTATGAAGGCGCGTGAGTACTACGAGGAAGAATCCGTGGTGCCGCCGATCCGTAAGTTCGCCAAGTATATCGGCGAGAACCAGAAAGACCTGTTCAAGCTGTGGAAGACCGGCCCGATGAAGCCGATCACCAAATACGGTGGTCTGCCGAAACCGACCGGCTGTGTCTGATCCGTAGTTGCAGAATCCCTGAAAAAGGCGCCGTTGGCGCCTTTTTTGCGTTTTCTACCGGCGGATTCGATAGCCGGCACGTGGAATTGCCTTCCCTCCCGACCTTGGGTACGCTTTATCTCTACTTAGCCTGATTTGAAGGAGGGACGAAACGATGAAGCAATATCCTGTGTCCAGCGTTGCGGTACTCGCAATCTGCGTGGCGACGCTCACGGCTTGCGTCAGCCGCGAAGAGAGCATGGTCAAGCAAGGCTATCCACGCGGTTACGTCGAGGGTTTCAGCGACGGCTGCCATAGCGGCAAGAAGGCCGGCGGCAGCATGTTCGACCAGTTCAAGAAGGATGTCAGGCGTTTCGATCGCGACGCCCGTTACGCCCAGGGTTGGTCGGATGGCTTCCGCCAATGCGAGACCGAGGAGGAAGCCGCCGAGCGACAGAGCCGCATGGCCATCGAACGACAGCGCATGCTGGACGAACGCAAGCGCTACGAAGACGACGAACAACATCGCATGGAAAGAGACGTTTTGCGCGGTATCGATACGCGGGGGCTGGAGAACCTCGGAAAATAGCGTCCCCTCGCGCCTCGCCAAGGGCAAGATGGCACGCACGCCAAAACCCGACATTTGACTGGCGGAGGCTATATAATCCGCGCTTTCATCCTTCCTCGGGGTTACTCACGTGCGGTTTCTCGGCGTCGATACCGGCGGTACCTTCACCGATTTTGTTCTACTGGACGATGGGCATGCGCCTCGCATCCACAAGGTGCTGTCGACGCCGCGCGCGCCGGAGCAGGCGATCGTCCAGGGCATACACGAGTTGGGGCTGGATGCCTCCGACCTGGCCATCGTGCATGGCTCCACGGTGGCGACCAACGCCGCGCTGGAAGGCAAGGGCGCGCGCACGCTGTATATCGGCAACCGTGGGTTTGGTGACCTGCTGGACATCGGGCGACAGGCGCGCGCGGCGCTGTACGAACTGCGCCCGATAGCGTCGCCACCGCCGGTTCCGGCGGAGCTGTGCATCGAGACCGGTGGCCGTCTGGCGGCGGATGGCAGCCTGATCGAACCGCTTACCGAATCGGATCTGCGCGCGTTGCGCGAAGCTGCGGCTCGCTTGCGACCGCGCGCGGTCGCGGTCAATCTGCTGTTCTCCTGGCTGGACGACAGCCTGGAAAGGCGCATCCGATCGGCCTTGCCGGATGATCTGTTCGTCTCGCTGTCCAGCGAGGTGCTGCCCGAGATCCGCGAGTATGAACGCGGTATCGCGACCTGGCTGAACAGTTGGATCGGGCCGATCGTTGCCGGCTATCTGCGCCGTTTGAGCAGCGCGCTGCCGGGTGCGAACATCGCGGTGATGCAGAGCGCGGCGACAACGATAGCGGCCGATCAGGCCGGCGCCCAGGCGGTACGCATGTTGCTCTCCGGCCCGGCCGGCGGCTTGTCGGGGGCGCGCATGATCGGTCGCCTGACCGGCCGCGAGCGCCTGCTGACCTTCGACATGGGCGGCACCTCGGCCGATGTCGCCTTGATCGACGGTGAACCGACGCTGACCACCCAGGGTCGCATCGGACGCTATCCGGTGGCGGTGCCGATGGTCGATATCCATACGATAGGCGCGGGCGGCGGCTCGCTGGCGAGTCTCGATGCCGGTGGCATGTTAAGGGTCGGCCCGGAGTCGGCCGGCGCCGATCCCGGCCCGGCCTGTTACGGTCGGGGTGGAAAGCAGGCGACCGTGACGGACGCGAATCTGGTGCTCGGTCGCTTGTTGCCGACGGCCTTTCTCGGTGGTGACATGCACCTGGACGTGGCGGCGGCGCGTCGCGCCGTCGGTGAACTGGCGGCGCGGATGGCGGTCGGCCTGGAGCAGGCGGCGCTCGGTATCGTGCGGGTCGCGAACGAGCACATGGCGCGCGCGCTGCGCGTGATCTCCATCGAGCGCGGCGCCGATCCGGCGGCTCTGACACTGACATCCTTCGGCGGCGCCGGGGGGCTGCATGTGTGCGCGCTGGCAGAGGCCCTGGACGTGCGCGAGGCGCTGATGCCGGTCAATGCCGGCGTGCTGTCGGCGATGGGCATGCTCGCGACCCCGCCGGGGCGGGCGCTGTCACATGCGTTGCAAGGTGTGCTGGAAAACCTGCCCGTGGCGCGCATCGAGGCGGGCTTCGCCGGATTGACGCGGCAGGGGCGCGACGCGTTGTTGTCCGAGGGTCAGGCGCGGGCCGATCTGCGCGCGCGACGAACCCTCGATCTGCGTTATCTCGGCCAATCCGCTTGTATCGAGACGCCTTGGCATGGCGATATCGCTGATGCCAGCGAGGATTTTTCACGGCGCCATGAACAGCGTTACGGACATCGCATCGATGCGCCGGTGGAGCTGGTCAACCTGCGTCTGCGCATCACCGGCGCATCGATGCGATGTCCGT
>JALULB010000176.1 GCA_027041035.1 Sedimenticola sp.
AGGCTGGCCGCTCGATTGTCAGCCGTCGCTGAAGATATACTGCTCGATCGTGGATTCGTCCGCCTCACCGGAGAGCAAGCGCCGCTGCGCCAGACGATAGCCGGATGGCAGATCGGTGAAGCGCCATTTCGGTTTTGTCTCGCTGGTCACGGACCTATGCGCGATGCCGCGACGGCTGACAATCGAGCGGCCAGCCTCGATCGGCGGCAACACCAGTTCGTCGTCGAAACCGGCCACCTCGGCGCCGGCCATCAGGCTGACGAACAGGATACGCGACAGCACCCTGCCCTCGATATCCAGTTTATCGGCCTGCAACGGCAACGCCGTCTTGCGGTCGAGAAACAGGCGCAAGCCGTAGCGAAAGCCGTCTCTCGGCAACACGCCGAGCACCACTGTCGAGCGATTGGCGACACGCGCCGTGCCCAACAGACGCAATTCATAGGCCCGCGCCAATCGTTCCGGATCGTCCGGCACCAGCGGCGACAGCCCCTTGGGGACAGCGTACTGATTGACCGAGACGCCATCCGGCAGCACGCAGATCACCTGTTGGCCGTCATGCAGTACCTCGACGGCGGCACCGTTCAGCGCGATCAGGTGGGACTTCTCGCCGTCGGGCGTGGCGAAATGCCGCACCTCCAGGGTTTCGAGCTGACCATCGTGCAGGTAGACGAAACGCCCGATGTAGTTCTCTGTCTTTATCGCCTTGACCATGCGCTGGAGCCAATGCAATGCCGAGGCCTCACTCCCCTCTTGCGTGGCCGCGAAGGACAGCCCGGGCAACACGCCGAGCAGCACGATGGCGGCAATGCGCACCGACCTACCTGGGGTCATAGCCAACGAAGCTGGCGTAGGGCATGAAGCCACCGACACCGTGTTGGCGCTCGAACTCGGAATGCTCCAGCAGATAGCGATTCAATCGTTTCTCGTCGATGCTGACGCCGCCGTCGGCGCGCGGGTCGGCCTGCTGCTGCCAATGCGTGCCAACCGTCTGCACGCGCCAGCCGTTCGACGAGGCCGGCAGGATGCCCGCGTTGTCCAACAGCGCCGCCGGCGCGGGCGGTCCGGCCACCGATACCGCCGGCGTGTCGATCTTTTCGACCATCCGGGGTCCGGCGGCAAGCTCACCCTCGCCCGGCTGGGTCGGCGACAGATTCAGCACGGTCAACGTCGCGACGCTGGCCGCGATCGCCGCGCCGGCCAGCGGTTTCAGCCATGCCGGATGGCGGCGCTTCACGCCGCCGGCCAGCGGCGCTTCGTCCGCGAGCCGCTGGCGGACATGCGCGGCGATATCGACACTTCGCGCGCTGAGGGTTTCACCACGAATCACCGCGCCAATAAGGTGGTAGCGATGCCAGGTGTCGGCACCATCGGCGCCCGCCTGTTCGCCACCATCGACCGAATCCAGATGGCGCAACAGACGACGCAATTCGAATTCCGAAAGCTCATCGTCCATCAACGCGGACAACTGCTCTGCTTGTTTTGATTGATCCATGGGATTTGACCGGGTTTGTAGGGATTTACGGGTTCAATATCGGTTTCAGCTTCTTGTCTATCGCCTCGCGGGCACGGAAGATGCGCGAACGCACCGTGCCGATCGGACAGGACATTGCCTCGGCAATCTCCTCGTAACTCATGCCTTCCAGCTCGCGCAACATGATCGCGGTACGCAGATCCTCGGGCAGCTCGTCCATGGCCTTCTTGATCGTGCGCATCACCTCTTCCTCGTGAATATAGCTTTCCGGCGTCGACTGATCCTTCAGGCGGGTACCGGAATCCAGTTGTTCGGCGACCTCGACCTCGACATCCGAGCCGGGTGGACGCCGCCCGCGCGACACCAGCATGTTCTTGGCCGTGTTGATGGCGATGCGGTACAGCCAGGTATAGAAGGCGCTGTCGCCACGAAACCGGGGTAACGCCCGGTAAGCCTTGATGAAGGCTTCCTGGGCGACATCCTGGGCCTCGTCCGGATCGCGCACGTAGCGCATGATCACGTTCAATACCTTCTGTTGATACTTGCGCACCAGCAGGTCGAAAGCCGTCTTGTCGCCTTGCTGTACGCGTTCCACCAGAGCCTGGTCGGCGCTCTTGCTGTCCGTCACGACGGGCAACCACGTCCGCCGCGGAAAACACTGTGCCGGGGCACGCCGCCCGACCATAGCCTATTGACCGGAGCGGATCGGGAAAGTTCGGCGAAAAACGGGGAATCCATGCGTGGAAATGCGTTGTTTCTTCTCATGGGGTACATTATATAGCCTCCGCCGCCCAAACAGGTGAAGAGTTCCCGATGCACGAGAAAATCCATGATGTATTGATCATCGGCAGCGGCGCCGCCGGACTGTCGCTGGCGCTGCGCCTGCCGCGCACGCTACGGATCGCGCTGATCGCGAAACGCAATATCGAGGAAAGCAACACCCTGTATGCCCAGGGCGGCATCTCGGCGGTGGTCGACGCGGAGGATTCCACTGCCTCGCATATCGCCGACACGCTGAACGCCGGCGCCGGCCTGTGCGACGAGGATACCGTCCGCATGGTGGTCGAACACGGCCCCGCCAGCATCCGCTGGCTGCAACAGACCGGCGTCGAGTTCACCCGCGAGGAAGCCAATCTGCACCTGACCCGCGAAGGCGGTCACAGCCATCGCCGCGTGGTGCATGCCGCCGACGCCACCGGTCGCGCGCTGGAGGTGACCCTGGTGGACCAGGCGCGCGCGCGCGACAACATCGACATCTTCCAGTACCATATCGCCATCGACCTGATCAACCGCGGCAACCCGGATGGCGGCAAGACCTGTCTCGGCGCCTATCTGCTGGACATCAAGAGCGACCGCGTACGTACCTTCCGCGCGCGCTTCACCGCGCTCGCCACCGGCGGATCGAGCAAGGTCTACCTGTACACCAGCAACCCGGATGTCTCCACCGGCGACGGCGTCGCAATGGCGTGGCGCGCCGGCTGCCGGGTGGCGAACATGGAGTTCATGCAGTTTCATCCGACCTGCCTGTACCACAGCAAGGCGAAATCCTTCCTGATCTCGGAGGCATTACGTGGCGAGGGCGCGAAGTTGCTGCTGCCGGACGGCGAGCCCTTCATGCAGCGTTTCGACCCGCGCGCCGACCTCGCCCCGCGCGACATCGTCGCCCGCGCCATCGACCACGAGATGAAGCGCCTCGGCGCCGACTGCCTGTACCTGGATATCAGCCACAAGCCGGCGGCGTTCATCAAGGAGCACTTCCCGACGATCCACCAGCGCTGCCTGGAATTCGGCATCGACATCACCCGCGAACCGATTCCGATCGTGCCGGCGGCGCACTACACCTGCGGCGGCGTGGTCACCGATCGCAACGCCCGCACCGACATCGCCAACCTGTACGCGATCGGCGAAACCGCCTACACCGGCCTGCATGGCGCCAACCGCATGGCGAGCAACTCGCTGCTGGAATGCCTGGTTTTCGGCGAACTGGCGACCGCCGACATCCTCGCCAGACTGGGCGCCACGCCGCCACCCGCCGACGTGGCGCCATGGGACGAAAGCCGCGTCGGCAACCCGGACGAACGCGTCGTCGTATCACACAACTGGGACGAGCTGCGACGCTTCATGTGGGACTACGTCGGCATCGTGCGCAGCACCAAGCGCCTGGCGCGGGCAAAGCGCCGCTGCAACCTGCTGCGCCACGAGATCCGCGAGTACTACAGCAACTTCCGCGTCAACAATGACCTGCTGGAGCTACGCAACCTGGTGGATGTCGCCGACATGATCATCACCAGCGCGCAACGCCGCAAGGAGAGCCGCGGACTGCATTACGTGCTGGATTTCCCGAGACGGGACGAGCGCAACCAGCGCCAGCCGACTATCCTGTTTCCGGACAACTATTCGCCGCGGTAAAGGATCAATATGGATAAGGAAGACGTTCTAGAGCTGATTACCACAGAAATCACAAAGCAGTTAAACGGTATCAACAAGAGGCTAGAAAAACTAGAGACTGTACTTGATGTATACAATGGTGACTTCCATGGCAAATCAATTCTGGTTGACAAACAACTACAACCGGTCAAACAGGAATTTGAAAGCAAAATCGAATCTCTGGAACTAAAAGTGAAGACGCTGATGATGTCGACAAGGGCCAAACAGAAAAAATAAGCCTTAATCGTACTAACGGAACTTACTTCGAGTATCGGATGAAATGCTCTCGATAGTGGCGCAACTCGTCGATGGAATCCCGCACGTCGTCCATCGCCAGGTGGCTGGATTGCTTGACGAAGCTCGCGGCGACTTGCGGCGCCCAGCGGCGCGCGAGTTCCTTCAACGTGCTGACATCGAGGTTGCGATAGTGGAAGAAGTCCTCCAGTTCGGGCATCTCGCGCGCCATGAAGCGCCGGTCCTGGCAGATACTGTTACCGCACATCGGCGAGTTGCCCGGCTCTACCCAGTCGCGCAGAAAGGCGAGCGTCTCCTGTTCGGCCCGGCGCGCGTCGTACTCGCTCTGGCGCACGCGCTCGGTCAGTCCGGAACCCCCGTGCTGTCGGGTATTCCATTCATCCATCGCGGCCATTACCGCGTCGGGCTGGTGGATCGCGATCATCGGCCCTTCGGCGAGGACGTTCAGATCGCCATCGGTGACGATGGTGGCGATCTCGATGATGCGATCGTTGAAGGTGTCCAGACCGGTCATTTCCAGATCGATCCAGATGAGATTGTCGGGGCTGGGCGCCATGCTGTCTGACCTCTTCGGCAATAACCGCGTGAAACGGTATGGTTAGCGATATAGTTTATGTTATTTGCCGCGTGATCGTCTAAAATAAAGGCAATTGTGACTCTTAGAGAACTGACATGTTGAAGCCCGCCCTGATCGTTTTGTCCGGCGCCATCGCCATCTTTTCCACCGGCATTCAGGCCGCGACCCCCGCCGCCAAGCTTCACCAGCAGAGCTGCACCTCCTGCCACGGCAGCGAGGTCTATACCCGCCCGAATCACCGCATTCAGGGCAAGCCGCAACTGCTCAAGCAGGTGCGCCGCTGCACCATGGCGGCCGGCGCGAAGTGGTTCGATGACGAGATCAAATCGGTCGCGGATTACCTGGACAGTCATTACTATCACTTCAGCA
This sequence comes from Sedimenticola sp., assembly GCA_027041035.1. Classification (GTDB taxonomy): domain Bacteria; phylum Pseudomonadota; class Gammaproteobacteria; order Chromatiales; family Chromatiaceae; genus JALSSX01. The sequence continues at coordinate 5,100 of JALULB010000176.1, forward strand.
AATAGCTCTCCGGCATGTCCCGCCGCCGGCTGACGGAACGTCAGAAAGCGCGCATCCAGACGATTCAGAACAAGCGCCGCGAGGCCGCGACGGCGCGCGCCGACAGCCAGCTCGGCTCGGCGGCAACGGAAGCCGCGCGCGACGGCCTGGTCATCACGCGGCATGGCAACAATCTGCTCGTCGAGGACCAACAGAATGAATTGAACCACTGCCTGTTCCGTCAGAACATCGGCCACGTGGTCTGTGGCGACGAAGTAGTCTGGCAGCCGACCGGCTACCACGAAGGCGTGGTCACCGCGATTCGCCCGCGGCGTTCGCTCCTCTCCCGCCCGGATTTCAACGGCCACGAGAAAGCCCTCGCGGCGAACATCACCCAGATCGTCGTCGTCATCGCGCCGCAACCCGCGCCGGCCGGCTACCTGCTCGACCAGTACCTGGTCGCGGCGGCAACCATCGACGTGCGGGTCGTCATCGCGGTCAACAAGGCCGACCTGGTTCAGCGTCACGGCGCCCCGGAAGAGCTGGCACGGGTTCTCGACCTCTATCCCGGCATCGGCTATCCGCTGATCCAGATCAGCGCCCGCGAGCCGGGTGGCCTGCAACCGCTGTTCGATCATCTGCGTGACCAGACCAGCATCCTCGTCGGCCAGTCCGGCGTCGGCAAATCCTCGCTGGTAAACGCCTGCGTCCCGGATCTGGACGTACAGACCAGCCGCCTGTCGGACAAGACCGGTCACGGCCGTCACACCACCTCCAGCACCAGCCTGTATCACCTGCCCTTCGCCGGACGCCTGATCGACTCCCCGGGGGTGCGCAGTTTCCGCCTTGGCAGGATCGACCGCCAGACCCTGGAGCGCGGCTTCATCGAGTTTCGCGCGTATCTCGGCGCCTGCCGGTTCAGCGATTGCACGCATACCCACGAACCCGGTTGCGCCTTGCGCGCGGCGGTCGACGCAGGCAGGATTCACCCCACACGACTGAACAATCTCATTCACATGGCGAAAAACCTATGAACTACTGGCTGATGAAATCCGAGCCGGATGTATTCGGCATCGAGCATCTGAAGAAGATGCCCGACCAGACCGAACACTGGGACGGGGTGCGCAACTACCAGGCGCGCAACATGATGCGCGACGAGATGAAGATCGGCGACCAGGTATTCTTCTACCATTCCAACTGCGACGAACCGGGCATCGTCGGCATCATGGAGGTCGTGAAGGAAGGCTACGTCGACTTTACCGCCTTCGACCCCGAGCAACACTACTATGATCCTAAGAGCGATCCGGACAAACCGCGCTGGTATATGGTCGATGTCAAATACGTGCGCGACCTGGCGCGGAATATCAGCCTGAAGGAACTGAAAACACACGCGGACGGGGCATTGGCCGACTGTCCGCTGGTGCGCAAGGGCAACCGCTTGTCGATCATGCCGCTGAGCAAGGATCAATGGAACTTTATCCTCGGCCTGGAATAGGATGGAATCGAACCGATGGAAGATGATGACTCGCTGAAACGCATCGCCGACGCGCTGCAACAACTCGCCGCCAGCCTCGCGCCGCCGACCCCGGCAACCGACTGGAGCCACATCGCCTATCGCTGGCGACCCGCCGCCGACAAGCACGCCGTCGGCTGGCTGGAGGGCATCGCCACGCCGCACCGCGTCGACCTCGACGACCTGCTGTGCATCGACACGCAGAAGGCCGAGATCGACCGCAACACCTGCCAGTTTCTCGACCGGCGTGGCGCGAACAACGTGCTGCTGTGGGGCTCGCGCGGTACCGGCAAGTCCACATTGATAAAGGCATTGTTGCATCGCTATGCCGAGGACGGCCTGCGCATGATCGAGGTGGACAAGATGCATCTGACCGATCTGCCGGATATCGTCATGCGGGTCCGCGAGCGCCCCGAACGTTTCATCGTCTACTGCGACGACCTGTCGTTCGAGGCCGATGAATCCGGCTACAAGGCGTTGAAGGCGGTTCTGGAAGGCGCCTTGAGCGCGCCGCCGGACAACCTGTTGATCTACGCGACCTCCAACCGGCGTCACCTGCTGCCGGAGTTCCAGCACGAGAATCAGGCCAGCCGCGTGGTCGACGGTGAACTGCACCAGAGCGAGGCCATCGAGGAGAAGATCTCGCTGTCCGAGCGCTTCGGCCTGTGGCAATCCTTCTACCCGTTCAACCAGGAGGAATACCTGCGCATCGCGCATCACTGGCTGGCCAGGGCCGGTATCGACTACGATGCGAAACAGACCCGGCGCGCGGCGTTGCAATGGGCGCTGCGGCGCGGCTCGCGCAGCGGCCGGGTGGCCTATCAGTTCGCCCTGGACTGGCAGGCAAGAGGCGCCGACGGCAACTGAAGGCGACTACAGTAGCGGCGCGAACAGACGCGCCAGCCGCGCGGCGAAGCGAAACGACGCGCGGCGGTTGATCTCGGCCATGTGGACCTCGCGGGAGTCCGCGAAATCCTTGCGGAACATCCGCTCGACCGCGCCGGTCGCGTCGGCATCGGTGAACAGCAGGGTGATCTCGAAATTCAGGCGGAACGAACGGTTGTCCAGATTGGCCGTGCCGACGCTGGCATAACGGTCGTCGATCAACGCCACCTTCTGATGCAGAAAACCGCGCATATAGCGAAACACGCGCACGCCATACAGCAGGGTGTCCTCCAGATAGGCGAAGGCCGCCAGCCAGACGATACGATGATCCGGCTTCTCCGGCAGCAGGATGCGCACGTCGACACCACGAAAAACCGCTAGCTGCAAGGCGCTGATCAACGCCTCGTCCGGCACGAAATAAGGACTGACAATCCACACGCGCTGGTTTGCGCTATTGATCAGCTGGATAAACAGCAGGCTACAGGTATCCACATCGTCGGCCGGCCCACTTGGCGCCACCAGCACGCGTTGATCGGCGCGCGCCTGGCTGGCGTCGAAGTCCCATTTCAACGCCAGCATCTTCCCCCGCATCCAGAACCAGTCCTCGAGAAAGCTGATCTGCAAACCGATCGCCGCCGGGCCATGCACCTGTACATGGGTATCACGCCACGGACGCAGCTTCGGGTCGCGCCCCAGGTACTCATCACCGACGTTGTGCCCGCCAACGAAAGCGGTCCGACCGTCGATCACCAGAATCTTGCGATGATTGCGGAAATTGATCTGGAAGCGCCATGCCTTGCGGCCCGGCGCGCCGCCGAAACCGCTGACACGCACGCCGGCGTCGACCAGCGCGCGCAGATAGCGTTCCGGCAACGCATAGCAACCGATGGAGTCGTACAGAAGATGGACGCGCACGCCACGCGCGGCGCACGCGATCAGCGCGCTCTGGAAGCGTTTCCCCAAGCCATCGTCGCGCACGATATAGAACTGCGCCAGCACGTACTCCCCGGCTTCCTCCAGGGCCTTGAACATCGCCGCGAAGGTCGCCTCGCCGTCGATCAACAGGCGTGCCTCGTTGAAACGCGCGAAGGGCAGGCGCACAAGGCGTTCGAGGGCCTGGTACTCGGGATGGCGCGTGTCGAAGGAGGCGCGCACGCGCGGCACCAGTTCCTGCTCCAGCAATCGGGTGAGACGGTGGATCTTGGCATCGCCCGCGCGGCGCGCGTCGGTATAGCCGGAGAACTTGCGACTGCCGAACAGCAGATAGGCGGGCAACGCGAACAGCGGAACCAGCAACAGCGAGAGAATCCATGCAATGCTGCCCTGCGCGGTACGCGCCTTGAACAGCGCGTCGACCGCCGTGATCAAACCGAGCAAGTGGACCAGCGCAAGCATCGCGCCGCCAATCTCGATCGCGGACAGATCGCTCATCGGGCCGCGCGCAGACGGGATTCCGCGAACCCTGGCCTCAGGCAGAGGCCTCGGAAGATTGCATGCCGGTATCCTGCCCGGCATCCGGCCGGGACAGTTGTTCCAGGCGGTATCCGTGCTGATAGACCGCTTTCAGCAGCCAGCCATGCTCCGGCGTCAAGCCCAGCTTCTGGCGCAGGCGACTGACATGGGTATCGACGGTACGCGTCGCGATGTTCGACTGCTTGCCCCACACGACCTTCAGCAGATACTCGCGTGACAGCACCCGCCCCACGTTCGAGAACAGCATGTAGGCAAGACGGAACTCGCGCTCGGTCATCGTGATCGGCTCGCCGAAGCGAGTCAGTTGCCCCTCGGATTGGTTGATGCGGAACTCGGCGACCTCGATGGTGCGGGTAAGATCCTCGGAAAGCTTGGCGCGTCGCGCCAGGGCGTGCAAACGAGCCAGCACGACCGCGCGAGATACCGGCTTCGCCATATAATCGTCGGCACCGGCCTCCAATGCCTGCACGACATCGGTTTCGGCATCGCGGCGGGTCAGAAACAACACCGGAATACGCCACTCGACGGTCTGCCGGATCCAGCGCAACACCTGCAAACCGGACGATTCGGGAAGAATCCAGTCGAGAATCAACAGATCGAAGGACTGCTGGGAGAAACCGCGCTGAAAATCCTCCGCCGACAGAAAGATCTGCGTGGCATGGCCATCCTCTTCGATCCAGGCGGCAAGCAATTCCGCCTGCGCCGCATCGTCTTCTAATATTGCAATACGCACTTATATATACCCAAACCCCAGGGTGCCGCCAATCTCGGGCGTGACAGGCAGGCACGGCGCACAGGCGCAAATACCGTGATCCCGATGCATGCGGCAAACCCGCGGCAAGAAACCGACGATATTCGAGACGCCCGGCGCTACCGTCGCCAAACGGACCGAGATTCGACAGACTCTAAATTAAACAAAACAAAAACTGGCCAGCAAGACGATCCTGGCCGAAACAACCGATGTCCCGCCGCGATTGATACCATACGCCACCCAAACAGGCAAACGCCCGCCCACCGCGCCAGCCACCCGGGGAATTACCTTCCAATTTCAACAATTATCTTAACAATCAAGGGATAACGAGGAGATTCAAACCCAAAAAAGAGCATTTTATACGCGCTTTCTGCCACATATTTTAACAATCGAGGCGTCGGAAACCCACTATATCCTGGCGGTCGGGCGCAAGGGCGCGCCGGGGGTTTCGCGCCAGAATGAATGACCTCGGGGCGGAAAACCGTGGATTCTCAGGCCGGGCTTCTTTCAGCGCCATGCAGCATGGAGATCAGTTCGGCCTCGCCCTGGGTGAGCTGAAGTTCATTGACCAGGCGATCGGGGTCACCGCCCTTGCGCACCAGTTCGATGGCCTCCCGATAGAGGCGGTTGGAAGTCTGTTGCCCTTCGAGTTTCTGTATCCGCGCCTGCGCATCGCGCCAGCGCACATCCGAATTCAACAGGCGCTTGTCCATGCCGGCGGCGGCCATCGTCAGCGCCTGCATGTCGCCCTGCACGCTGGCGAGCCGGGCTTCCAGGTCGGCAATGCGCCGGCGCGCGGCGCGCATCCCGCGCCACAGCAGGGAGAGCGCGACGCCGGCCAGCAGCAGGCCGACGATGGCCAGCAGCCACGCCTGGGTCGATACGTCAGGCATATTCATCGAGATCCGCGTGCCGATCCGCGCCGCTGTGCGGTGATGGCGTGGGCCGCTTACGCGGCTGCCGGGGCGCTTTT
>JALULB010000177.1 GCA_027041035.1 Sedimenticola sp.
TGCTTGCATCCGCTGTTGTATAAAATGCTGCTTCTCCGGGCACTGGGACAGTGACACATCGGCATGATGTGGCGAACGGAGGTAACCATTGGGGGAAACAATTTATGAATAAAACTGAATTGGCCAAAGCCATGGCGGACAGCGCCGATATCTCGGTGGCCGCCGCGGGCCGCGCACTCGACGGAATGGTCGAGGCGATCACTCAGGCGCTGAAGGATGGCGATCAGGTTTCGTTGATTGGCTTTGGCACTTTCTCTGTTCGCGATCGCGCCGCGCGTACCGGCCGCAATCCGCGCACGGGTGAAACGCTGGAAATCAAGGCGTCGAAAAATCCGGTATTCAAGGCTGGTAAATCACTCAAAGATGCCGTAAACTAGCGCACCTTCAGTCAGGGTGCTTAGCTCAGCTGGGAGAGCATCGCCCTTACAAGGCGAGGGTCGCAGGTTCGATCCCTGCAGCACCCACCACCTAATGGAGTGGTAGTTCAGTTGGTTAGAATACCGGCCTGTCACGCCGGGGGTCGCGGGTTCGAGTCCCGTCCACTCCGCCACATTACAAAGGGCATCTGTTCAATCAGATGCCTTTTTTTTTGGTAACTACTCACCCGTGGCGCCCCGACGCCACGGGTGAGTAGTTACTTTTTTGCTTATATCCGCCCTCGGTCGATCAGCCACTGGTCTGATAAACTGGGCGCCGAACTTTCCTTAGGTAGCGTAGCAATGCTTGAAGCAATCAGAGAGAAGGCCCAGGGCTGGATCGCCTGGACCATCGTGATATTGATTACCATTCCTTTTGCCCTGTGGGGAATCCAACAGTATCTGGGCGGCGGTGGCGAGCCGGAGGTGGCCAGCGTGAATGGCCAGCCGATCACCCAGCGTGAACTCGAGGTCAAGACGCGTAACCTGCGCATGAACATGCGCGAGCGTCTTGGCGATGCCTATCGCCCGGGTATGTTCGACCCCAAGCTGTTGCGTGACAGAACCCTGGATTCGATGATTCGCGCGGCGTTGCTCTATCAACACTCGAAGGATCTCGGACTCGGCGCGAGCAACGCGGACGTGGTCGCGACGATACAAAGCCTGCCGCTGTTCCAGGTGAACGGAAAATTCGACCGGATTGCCTATCAGCAGGGCTTGCGCTTGCAGGGCATGACCTCTCCCGGCTTCGAGGAGCAGGTTCGCCAGTCACTGGTTTCGACCCAGCTGGCGAATGCGATAAGCAGCAGTGACTTCGTCACGCCGGCCTTGCTGAAGCGTTACGTGCGGCTAGCCGAGCAACGGCGTGATTTCAGCTACGTACAGATCAAGGCGGCGGACTACCTTGCCGGGGTGAAGGTGGACGAGGCGGACATCAAGGCCTGGTACGACAGTCATCCACGGGACTTCATTCAGCCGGAACGGGTGAAGATCGACTATATCGATTTCGATCTGGCGTCGCTGCAAGGTCAGGTCAAGGCCAGCGAGGACGAGCTGAAAGACTACTACGAACAGAATATCGAAAAATACAACCGACCCGAAAAGCGCCGCATCAGCCATATCCTGATCAGCGCCGACAAAGGTGCGAGCGCCGCGGACAAGGCAAAAGCGAAGCAGCAGGCCGAGGAGATACACAAACAGTTGCTCGCCGGGGCGGACTTCGCCGAGCTGGCCAGGCAGCATTCCCAGGATGCCGGCTCCGCGCCGGCGGGTGGGGATCTGGGGATACTCGAACCGGGCACCCTCGGCAACGCCTTCGACGAGGCCGCGTTCAAGCTGAAGGAAGGCGAGTATTCCGCGCCGGTGGAAACCGAGTTCGGTTACCACATCGTCAAGGTCGACAAGATCATTCCCGGTGGCTCGGCCAGCTTCGATTCGGTGAAGAGCAAGGTAGAGGCCGAATACCGCAAGGCCCGGGCCGAGAAACAGTTCTACGACAAGGCCGAAAGACTCACCGAACTGACCTATCAGAACGCGGATACGCTGGAGCCGGCGGCGGAGGAGATGGGGCTGGAGATAAAGCACAGCGACTGGATGGGGCGAGACGGCGGCAAAGGCGTGCTGGCATCGCCGAAGGTCAGCGGCGCGGCGTTCAGCGAGGACGTGCTGACGGAGGGCAACAACAGCGAGGCCATCGAGATCGGCCCGGAGCATGTGTTGGTGCTGCGTGTCGTCGAGCATGAAGAGCAGACGGTGAAGCCGCTGGATGAGGTAAAGAGTGCGATACGTAAGCAGTTGGCGGCCCGGCAGGCCGCCGAGAAGGCGCGACAGTCCGCCGAGAAACTACTCCAGGAACTCCGCTCGGGCCGGTCACTGAGCGAGCTGGCGTCGTCGATAAAAGCCGAGGTGAAGGTGCCAGGCGCGCTGAAGCGTATCGATCCGCGCGTGCCGAAAGAGTTGCTGGACAAGGTGTTCGAGCTGCCTCGTCCGGTGGCGGACAAGCCGCGCTCCGAGGTCGTGTCGCTTGCCAACGGTGATGCGGTACTGGTGGCACTGCACAGCGTCAGCGATGGCGATGTCGCGAATCTGAGCGATACCGAGCGCAAGCAACTGACCGCCGCGTTGCGCCGCGAGTATGGCGAGAAATTGTTCGACGACTATGTACAGTGGTTGCGCGATACGGCGGATATCGCCATCAACCTGCCGGATAGCGCGGGCGACGAGTAGTCGCTCGACCCGCGCGGCAATCCTGTCGCGCGGGGCGTTCCCTTCGACTGTTACAGGGCGCGTATCCTTTCTCGCTGCGCCTTCAGATTCTCCAGCGCCTTGCGCGCGTCTTCCAGCTTGTCGCGTTCCTTCCGGACCACCGCTTCCGGCGCCTTGTCGACGAATTTCGGATTCGACAGCTTGCCTTCGGTACGCACGACATCCTTCTCCAGGCGGCCGATCTCCTTGTCCAGGCGTGTCAGCTCGGCGTCCTTGTCGATCAGTCCGGCGAGCGGGATCAGTATGCGCATGTCACCGACCAGCGCGGTGGCCGACTCCGGCCCGTCCTCTCCGGCGGCCAGTACCTCGATGGATTCGGTCTTCGCGAGAAAGTCCAGATAGGCGCGATGCGTTCCGGCCCAGCGCCGGTCTTCCTCCGAGGTATTCGCCAGCAATACCGGTACTTTCTTACCTGGCGGGATGTTCATCTCGCCCTTGATGCGACGGATGCCGAGGATGAACTGCATCACCCAGGCCATCTCGGTCTCGGCGGCCTGGTCGATCGCTTGCGGGTCGACGACGGGGTAGGCTTGCAGCATGATGGTTTCGCCATCGACGCCGGCCAGCGGCGCGACGCGCTGCCAGATCTCTTCGGTGATGAAGGGCATCAGCGGATGAGCGAGGCGCAGCACGGCTTCGAGTACGTTCACCAGGGTATGCCGCGTGGCGCGTTTCTCGGCATCGCTGGCGGCAGGGTCGTTCAACACGGTTTTCGACAGTTCCAGATACCAGTCGCAATACTCGTTCCAGGTAAATTCATAAATAGCCT
>JALULB010000178.1:0-7657 GCA_027041035.1 Sedimenticola sp.
TAGCGAGGGAAAGCCATTTTGAGTCCGTTTTTTCGTTCACTTGAGGCGAATAGTCATTCTATTTAACGAAAGTGAACGGGAAAACGGGCCAAAAGGGCTTTTCCGCAGTAGATCAGCGTTAAACCCGACAGACTCCTAGTGATTATCTGATAGGGCGTTTCAGCAGAATGGGTGCGCCCGCGACCAGTTGTTCTTGGGCGGGCCATGAGGATGCAAGGACATGAAAGTCGGCCTTAAAGCCCAGATTCGTGCCGATGTCGCCAGAAATCGACGCAATATCAAGGGGCTGGGGCCAGGTTTGATCACGGGCGGCGCGGGCGACGATCCAGCCGGCATCGTTACCTATACCGTGGTTGGCGCCACGACGGGCTTTACCCAGTTGTGGCTGCTGTTGCTGGCGACGCCAATGATGATCGCGATACAGAATTCGGTCGCGCGCATCGCCATCGTTACCGGCAAGAGCCTGCCGGAGATCACGACGGCCTTCTATTCGAAAAAGCTGACCGTATGCATGGTGATGCTGTTGGCGATCGCCAATATCCTCACCATTGGCGCCGATCTCAATGCGATAGCCGCCATCCTGCATATCGTAACCGGCTACCGGTCGGTCTACTTTCTGATTCCGGTCACCGCGTTGATCGGCTACCTGATCACCTTCGGTAAATACAAGACTGTCAAGAAGGTGATGATCGGACTGACGGCGATGCTCATCGTCTATCTGGTGTCAGCGGTCATGGCCAGGCCCGGGATATACGCGGTATTGCGTCATAGCCTGATCCCGCATATCGAATGGCAGTCGGCATGGGTTATCGCGGCGCTCGGGATGCTCGGAACGACGATCTCGCCCTATCTGCTGTTCTGGCAGGCGGCCGAGGAGAAAGAGGAAAAGAAGTCAGTGGTTCAGGCCGACGAGGTAGGCTTCGATACCCTGGTCGGCATGCTTTATTCTAATCTGCTGGCCTACTGCATGATCATTACCGGCGCGGTGATGCTGCATGGCACGCAGGCCGATATTCAGGATGTTTCCACGCTGGCCGAGGCATTGAGACCGGCGGCCGGTGACCATGCCTTCATCTTGTTCGCGCTGGGCATCATCGTCTCGGGCTTTCTGGCGATTCCGGTGCTCGCCGGCTCCACGGCCTACGCGGTGGCCGATACTTTCGGCTGGCGCGAGGGCATGGACTACAAGGTCAGCGATGCCAAGGGATTCTATGTGGTCTTTGTCGGCGCGTTGATCGTGGGTGACCTGATTGATATGTCGCCACATCTCTCCGTCGTCGATGCGCTGTATTATTCCCAAGTGTTCAACGGCTTGCTGATTCCCCTGTTGATCAGTATCGCGTTGATGATCTCTACCAACAGCAACATCATGGGCGACTACACCGGCACGCGGTTCGAGAAAATCTTCTCCATGCTTGCATTGGCGATCACGCTGTCGCTCTCCGTGGTGATGGTCTGGCAATGGGCGGCGCGCTGACATCATGAACTACGAATCGGTCGTATTGATCCTGTTTGTTATCGCTTCCGTGGTCTCGGTCGCGGCGTATCAATCTGCCGTATACGATCGCCTTGATGGCGGTTGGATTGGTGTTGGGCGCGATGCATCTGCTCGATCCGCCGCATCTGACCCAAGCGCTACTGTATGCGATTTTTCTGCCACCACTGGTCTTCGAAGCGGCAATCCATCTGAAGTTCGATGACCTGAGAAGAGACCTGTGGCCCATCCTGATGCTGGTGGTACCCGGTGCGCTACTGTCGACGCTCGTCACCGCCGCCGTGATGATCCTGATCAGTACTGACTTCACCCGAATCGTGACGATAACCTGGCCGCTCGGTATCCTGTTCGGCGCAGCGGTGGCCGCCACCGATCCGGTTGCGGTGGTTGCTATCTTCAAGCAGCTTGGCGCGCCAAGAAGGCACCGCTTGCTCATTGAAAGCGAGAGTCTGCTCAACGATGGTACGTCGATCGTCGTCTTCATCATCATTGCGCTGTAATTCATTCAGGGACATCTGGATTCACCACAGAGCGCGGTGGTCGACTTTTTTCGCATCGTCGGCCTGGGCGTGCTGGTGGGAGTCCTGTCGGTCTGCTTACCGTATCGGTAATGCGGCATATCGACGATGCGATGATTACCATTACGCTGACGACAGTCGCCGCCTATGGTTCCTTTCTGATCGCCGACAAGCTCGGGGTTTCCGGTGTCATGAGTACGGCCGCGGCAGGCCTGATCTGTGGCGAGAAGGGATTCTCCGGGAACCTTTTCCCATCGATTCGCCTTTCCACGGGCTAGGAGGCTGCCGATGTTAGGGAAGGGAATCGAAGCGAGTTTTTTTGCCTCAAAAAAAAATCACTCTCTAGTACTGCGGTAAATGACCCATGAATCCAACGGGCTGGGGCGCTACAACACTACGTGATCAGGTCTTTAGGAATACGGCTCCGTAGTGGTAGGGGCCGACATCAACGATTTTTTCCAGCTCGAATCCGGCGGGCTCCACTACCTGCTGTACATCTTCAGGATTCATGCGCAGTTTGGTATCGGGTCCGCGAGGTTGATCCAGCACCGGGGTTTCCTCTCGTGGTCGCCGGTACCAGTTGATGATGGCGAAACGCCCACCGGGTTTGAGTGCCTGGTGCACTGCTCGGGAGAGTCCGGTCTTGTCTGGTACGCCATGAAAGGTATTGGCGATGAAAACCAAGTCCACCGGTGCATCGATCCGATTGGGTAATTCGTGGGCATCACCCAGAATAGCGTGAAAATTCGGGTTGTCCCGGCAACCCTGTTCGGCCTGGCTCAGTAGGCCCCCGTCCAGATCCATCGCCCAAGCCTTGCCGGGGTGTACCAGCTCGCACAGGGGTTTGGTGAAATGGCCATCACCGCAGCACAGATCCACGACCTGCATGTCGGGTTTGATGCCAACATCGCGAAGTACCGCCTCGGGATTCGGCCAGAGTGCATGCCACCAGTCCTTGTCCGGCATAAGGGTGGCGGGAAAGCGTGCATCATTATTCATCATCGGGACTCCTGATTGACATCTCTTCGGGGATCGGTAAATATATGAGTTAAACCACATATGAGAGAGTACGCATATGTAGATATTTCGTCAACCACCTTTCCGACGGTGAAGTTTTATGAGTCGATTACAGTTCTACGGCAATGATGTCTGCCCGTTTGCCTATCGTGTCCGTTTGGCGCTGGCCGAAAAGGCCATTGAGCATGAGTCGCACACCGTTGATCTGCTGAATATTCCCGCCTGGTACTATGCGATCTCCCCCAGCGGTAAGGTTCCGTTAGTGAAGCAGGGTGGCGAGGTGGTCTGGGAGAGTACGGTGATCAATGAATTCCTGGAAGATGCCTACCCAGAGATTCCCTTACTGCCGAAGGACCCGGTTGCTCGGGCGCGCGCACGCATCTGGATCGAGTTTTGTAATACCGTGTTTCAGCCCAATTATTGCGGCCTGGTATTCGAACTCGACGAGAATAAACAGGGAGGTATCCGCGGCGTGTTGCAAGACAGCCTTAAAAGCCTGGATGAGGGTTTGGCCAAATCGGCCCCGGGGCCTTACTGGCTGGGCGAGCAAATCAGCTTGGTCGATCTTGCCTACTATCCGTTCTTCGAACACGCGCCCGTTCTGTCGTACTATCGCGGCTTCGATATACAGACCAAATATTCTCATTTGCATCATTGGCTTGCCGCAATGCGGGAACGCCCCTCGGTCAGGGACAATCAGCGCGAGGCAGAATTCTATATCGAGGCCTACAAGCCCTATGTCGATGGAACGGCAAGCAAGTAGGTACTACGCGCAGCCGAATCCCAAAAGGATTGCGTCTCTCATACGCCCGATGCCTGCTGTCGCTGAGAGGCGGTGCCACCTTATCGCAATTATGCGATCGTCCTTGCTCGGCACGATTGACAAGCGTACGACAATTCATGACCATCCTTGCATGAGTATTCACAAATATGACTGCGGGTCTGTCACCGATCTGAGTGGGCTTTTCAAACTGCTGGCGGAGCCGAATCGACTCAAGATCCTGTGCAGCCTGGGGCTGGAGTGCCGTCCTGTTTCCGATGTCATCGAAGCGACGGGCTTGAGCCAGACGAATGTGTCTTTCCATTTGCGCGCCTTGCGCGAAGCCGGCCTGGTCCGTCCAGAACGCCGGGGGCCATTTATCTACTATTGCCTGCCGGACCCGGAGTTGCTCCAGCTGCTGGACAATTTTCGGTGTTGGATGGATAAGCGTTTCGAGCAGGAGTGGCCACCGGTGTGACATATCCATCGCTGAACATCGGCGGCGACTCAATCCTTGTCGAAGGCGTAAGCAAACATCGGTACGTAGATCAGGGTCAGCAGGGTGCCGACGATCAGGCCGCCGACGGCGACATCGGCGAGTGGTGACAGGCGTTCGAGGCCGACGGCCTGCTCCAGCGCGATCGGGATCATGCCGGCGATGGTGCCGAAGGCGGTCATCATCACCGGGCGGAAGCGTACGCGCACACTTTCCAACGCGCTGGCGAAAGGTGATTCGCGGAGACGGAAGTCCTGATAGAAATCCACCAGCAGTACCGCGTTCTTGATGATGATGCCGAACAGCAGCAGGATGCCGATCAGGCTGGGCATGCAGCTGGGCTTGTCGAACAGCAGCATGCCCCAAGACGCGCCGATCATCGACAATGGCAGCACGACGATCATGATCAGGCCGAGCTTCACCGAGCGGTAGATCACGATCAGTGTCAGCGTCAGGATGATGATGCCGGTGCCGATGGCCTTGATCATGCGCTTGAAGCTGTCGTCCAGCGACACGATGTCGCCTTCCTGGGTCACGACATAGCCATCGGTATCGACCTTTTTCAATGCCGCGATCGCGTCGTCGGTAAGATGGGTGACCGGGCGGGTGGAGCGGTAGCCACTGACATCGATGCTATACAGCATCTGATCGCGCTCGATCTTGGCCTGGGTAAGGTCGCGGCTGATCCTGGCCACGTCGGCAAGGGGCAGCTCGTCGCCGTTCGGCGCCTGGATGAGCATGGCGCGCAGCGCATGGATGTCCTCGCCGAAGTGACCCTTCAGATAGAGTCGCACGTATTGGGTGCTCATCGACGACAGGTTGCCGCTGAGCGCCAGCACCTGCCCGCGGATGGGTATCTGCTGGGCGATCGCGGCCGGCGTCAGGCCGTGGCTGAGTGCCTTGTTGGTATCGATGTCGAGCTTGATCTCACTGAAGCCGCTGTCCCAGCCGAGTGAAACGCTGGTCAGGCCACGAATCGGTCGCAGTGCCTCGGCGACCTTGCGCGCGACCTCCGGGAGGTTTTCGAAATCACCGGATTTGATGCGCACATCCAGCGGCGCCTTCCTCGAGCTGATCGCGGTGGCGCCAAAATCGAACACGTCCGCGCTCTTCAGACCCGGCAGCTTGTGTAGCTGGTCGCGGATCTCGTCTTCGATGCGCCACAGGGATTTGTCACGTTCGAAGCGGTTTACGCAGTTCACCGTGATGGTCGCCTCGCTCGGCAGATTGCCACTGCCGAGTGACAGGACCCCGGCCTCGGAACCGAACGCCACCGAACTCATCCTGACCTCCGGCTGTCGATGCAGCCATTCGAGAAAGGGACGCAGGCGTGCCTCGGCGTCCTCGACGCGGTCGTTGGCGCTGAACACCACGCGCGCCTTGATGATACCGGTGTCCATCGGCGGCATGGTGTCCTTGCCGATCAGCGGCATGATGTTCTTCACGCTGACCGCGAGCAGGGCGACGACGCCCAGCGTCAACAACAGCTTGCGCCACATCGAGAAGCGGCCGTTGGTGAATTTCAGGATGCCGAGATACGGCGAGATCAGCCTGCCGATGGTGGCTTGGTAGAGCTTCTCGAAACCGCGTTCGATAGGGTATTTTCCAGTACCGTTGCGGTAGAGATAGACCGACAGCTTCGGGATGAAGGTGATCGACAGAAACCAGGATACCAGCAGCGCGATGATCAGCGTCGAGATCAGGGGGCGGAAGATGTGCTGCGGGAAATCGCCGACGAACATCAGCGGGAACATGATGACGATGGTCGCGATGGTGCCGGCGAAGATGGGCGAGAGCACCTCGCGGGTGCCTTCCTCGATCGCGGTATGCAGGTCTTCGTGTAATTCGCCGAGATGGCGCTCGATGTTCTCCAGCACCACGACGGCGTCGTCGACGAGCATGCCGAGCGCCAGGATGATCGCGGTATAGACGACGATGTTCAGCTCGCCGCCCATCAGGTAGATGACCGCCATCGTGCCGAAGAATACCAGCGGGATCGACAGCCCGGCGGCGATGATCGCGCGGAAGTTGCCGAGAAAGAACAACAGCACGATCAAGGTATAGATGATCGCGTCGCGCAGCGCCTCCAGCATGTTGGCGTTGGCGGTTTCGATCAGATCGCGCTGCGTGTCGCTGATCTGGAAATCGATGCGCGGGTAGCGGGCGCGCAGGGTTTCCAGCTCGGCGCGCGCGGCCTTGCTGACATCCAGCACGCTGCCGCCCGGCGCGCGCTGTATGGCCAGGGCGATGCCCTCGTGGCCGTTGCCCATGTAGCCGCTGAAACGCTTTTTATAGCCCCATTCCACGTCGGCGATGTCGCCAAGGCGCACATTCGACGCGACCATCGTCTGGCGCAGGGCCGCGACATCGGCATGGTCGCCATAGTAGGTCAGCGTATAGAAGCCATCCTCGCCCTTCAGGAAGCCCAGCGGCATATCCTTGTTGGTCGCGCCGATGACCTGCGCGACCTTGTTGAAGTCGAGTCCGTACTTCTTCGCCTTCAGGGGGTCGAGCAGGATGTTGATCGAACTCTGGTAGCCGCCGAATACCTCGACGTTGCCGATCGCCGTCTTGCTCAACAGGTAAGGCTTGATGAAGCTGTCGGCGACCTTGCGCAGATCGGGCAGTCTCATGGCGTCGCCCTTCGGCGTCATCGTGATGACCTCGACGGGCAAGGTAAAGGCGCCGGCGGTGTAGATCGCCGGATTGGCATTGGCCGGCAGTTTCGCGCGCGCGATCGACAGCGCGTTGTTGACATCCACCGCGGCGGCATCCAGGCCTTTTTCGTATTCGAACTCGGCCTTTACGATGGAGAAATTGGCCACGTTCACCGAACTGACCTCGCGGATCAGGCCGAGGCGCGAGACCTCTTCCTCGATCGGTTTGGAGACGGTGGCCGCGGCCACCTTCGCGGTAACCCCGGGAATCTGCGTGATGACGATGACCTGGGGCCTTTCGGCGTCCGGAAACAGGTTCTTCGGCATCGCGATCAGCCCCATCACGCCAATGATGAAGAACGCCGTGATCAGCGCGAAGGTCAGATAAGGGCGGCGATAGAAGTAGTCAAACATGGCAACCCTGTATCAGTTGGCGGCGCGAATCACCGGCGCGCCGGTGAGCAGTTTCAGCAGGATGTCGGGTTTGGCGACGACATACTCGTCACCAGGCTTCAGGCCCTTTACCGCGAAGCCCTCGCTGCCCTCGGCGATGATCCCGACCGGTTTTGCCGTGGCATGCTCGCCTTGCACCAGCAAGGCCAGATGGCGGTCGCCGATCTCCAGCACGCCATTGGTCGGCAGCAGAATGCCCTCGCCGGTGTGGACCACCAGCCGCACCTCGACCCGGCTGCCGGCGGGCAGGTCGATATCCAT
>JALULB010000178.1:7667-10641 GCA_027041035.1 Sedimenticola sp.
ATCCATTGGGCAACTGTATTCGTCCAGGCCATGCGAGGTGCTGTGCAGCGGGTGCAGCTCGCACTGGGATCGACGCCACAGCAGCAGGCTGGGATGGATGGTTTCGGGAACCCGCGTCACCAGCCGCTTGAGCTTGCCGCCGGAGAGACTCAGCAACGGCTTGCCGCCGCTGGTGATGCCGCCCTCGGCGACCCAGGCCTTGCTGACCACGCCGGCGATCGGTGACTTGATCGTCGTATAACTCAACGTATCCTCGATCTCCCGGATGTTCTGCCACAGCGCATCGGCCTTGTTGCGCAGACTCGCGATGGTCGCCTTCAGGCTGGCGATGCGATCCTCCTCGGTATCGAACTTGTCGCGCGAGATGGCCTGACTGTCCAACAGCTTGCGGTTGCGCTCGTGGGTGCGGCGCAGGCCACGTAGATCGGCGCGCTTGGCGCGGATCTGGTTACTGACCTCCTGGATCTTTGCCTCCAAACCGGATTTCTTTGCCTGTAGCTCGCCGGCATCCAGCTTGACCAGTACATCGCCCTTGGCGACGCGCGTACCCGCCGAGACGATCATGTTCACGCGCGAGGTGACCTTGGAGGCGATCTTCACATCGGCATCGCTCTGTACCTCGGCAAGGTAGGGCAGGGTCAGTCGTATCGACGACAGGGCGGCCTTCTCGACCGGTACCACCACGCCATAGTGCTTCGCCGGGGGAATGCTGGCCAGCGCGGCCTTCTTCTTCTGGATCAGCCTGATGCCTCCCAGCACCAGGGCGGCGGCGATGGCCAGCACAATGAGCCATTTCACGATCTGCTTCGTCATTTCTGTTGCCTTTCTTCCCGGGAGCCTGAATCATTCGAAAACTGGTCGGACAGTATATATTGCAATTGGAATATAGTCGCGACGAAACGCTGAAAAAACAAGTCGATGCTGACACGGATCAATCGACCGAAGTGTCATCCATGGGATAGCGCGATATGCTGATAGCGGTATGATGCAAGGGTTCGCCGCGTTTCGGCGCGACATCCACACGGATTAACCATACGGGGAACAATGATGAGCGAAACGATAGTACGCACCTATGATTCAGTCGAGGCATTGAAGAATGTCGAGGAAGACCTGCTCGCGACCGGCATCGAGCAGGAGCAGATCCTGGTCGACAAGGCAAACAAGCAGGTGAAGGTCGTCGTGCCGGCCACCGCCGCGCCGGAGATCGTCGAGATACT
Organism: Sedimenticola sp.; assembly: GCA_027041035.1. Classification (GTDB taxonomy): domain Bacteria; phylum Pseudomonadota; class Gammaproteobacteria; order Chromatiales; family Chromatiaceae; genus JALSSX01. The sequence continues at coordinate 8,885 of JALULB010000178.1, forward strand.
CGGCAGGCATCGACCGATCGATTAGATATTAAAGTTGTAACTACTCAGCTAACCGCTGAAATGCGCCAGCTCTGCGTTCAAAAATGGTCATTTACGCTTGTAAACCGGCAATTGCTCCTGCATTGCCCTAATAAGTTACATCCCTGTAACGATCACATTTTTTGCCTTGATCTGACACATTTCAGCGGTGATCTGAGCAGTTACCCATGTTTTAGACGACTATGCTGAATAGTTACTTAAAGTTCGAATTAGTCCGCGCTGGCCGGCGGTGATGCCATCTCGCGCCCCTCGCCCCGCTCTTCGTGCAGTATGCCGTCGCGTAGCCGGTAGAGCCGTTCGAACAGCGGGATGATGTTTTCGTCGTGCGTGACGACGATGATGGCGGTACGCGCTTTTTGCGCGGTCTGTTGCAGCAGCTTCATGACGATCAGCGCGCGATGACTGTCGAGTGGCGCGGTGGGCTCGTCGGCGAGAATTACCGGCGGGTCGTTGGCCAATGCGCGGGCGATGGCGACGCGCTGTTGCTCTCCGCCGGAGAGCGCCTCGATGCGCGCGTCGGCGCGATGCGCGACCTCCAGTAGTTCGAGCAATTCATCCGCGCGCCGTCGGGCGGCCTTGTTGGGCTTTCCTTGCAGCATGGGCAGAAAGGCGATGTTTTCCCGCGCGTCCATGAACGGGATCAGGTAGGGACGCTGAAAGATGAAGCCGATGTGGTCGCGGCGCAGCGCGCGCCTGTCCTTGTTTTGCCAGCCGTTCTCGTACAGGGTTTCGCCGGCCAGCGAGATGGCTCCGCCACTCGGGTCGAGAATCGCGCCGAGACATTGCAGCAAGGTGGTCTTGCCCGAGCCGCTGGGGCCAAGCAGGCCGACGACCTCGCCGGGAAAGACCTCCATGTTGATATCCTTCAGCGCGGTGACGGCCGAGCGACCACGCCCGTAGGTCTTGCTCAGGCCGCGCACCGAGATGGCGGGTGTACGGTTTTCCACGTTCATCCGCCGATCGCCGAGGAAGGCGGCACGCGCAATGCCGCCCGAATGCCGGCGATACTGGCGATCAGGCAGATCACCAGGGTGATCGCGAGCGCCAGGAAGGTATCCTTGCTCAGCAGCACGACATGCTTGGGGAACAATGGCGCCCAATAGGTGGCGGCCAGCTTGCCACTGAGAAAGCCGATCAGCCCCAGCCCGACGGCTTCCAGCAGGATCATGCGGGAAATCAGCAGGTTCGGCGTGCCGATGAGTTTCAGTACCGCGATCTCCTTGAGCTTGGTCTGGGTCATCGAATAGATGGTCAATGCGATGATCGCGGCGGTGACGATAGTGAGAATCGCCAGGAACATGCCGATCTGCCGGGATGCCGTCGCGATCAGATTGCCGATCAGGATCTGCTCCATCCGCTGCGTGGGATAGGCGGTGACGCGCAACCATTTCTCGATGTCCTCCGCCACCTGCCGGGCATCGTAACCGGCACGGAGATTCACCAGGATCGCGTTGACACGATGATTCGAGAACAATGTCTGCTCGACGGCATCGAGCACGAAGGGGTTGCCGGGCGGGTTTAACCGGGGGTTGTCGGCAAGACGTTTCTTGTCGCGATAGACCGCGTCGTTGTCCTTCAGGAACTGGATCTGTTGCGCGTCCTTCAGCGGCAGAAAAACCATCGGGTCGCCGGATGGCGAACGCATGCCTCGGGTGATGCCGACCACCCGGTAATCGTGACGGTGGATGTGAATGATATCGTCCAGCTGGAATCGGCTG
>JALULB010000179.1 GCA_027041035.1 Sedimenticola sp.
CCACCGATGGCAACAGGTGCCTGCCGTGTTCGTCCGGCATCGATCTGGGTACGACCAACTCGTTGGTCGCCACGCTGAGAAGCGGCAAGGCCGAGACGCTGCCGGACGAACACGGCAGGCACCTGTTGCCATCGGTGGTGCGCTACACGCCGGACGGTGTCATCGTCGGCGAGGCCGCGCGCTCCGCGGCGGCCGAGGATCCATTGAATACCATCGCCTCGGCGAAACGCCTGCTGGGGCGCGGCGTCGAGGATGTCAAACAGCTCGGCGGCAAACTGCCGTATGCCTTCGTCACCGGTGATTCCAGCGTGCCGCGCATCCATACCCTCGCCGGCGACGTGACCCCGGTCGAGGTCTCCGCCGAGATCCTGAAGGTCCTCGCGAAACGCGCCGAGGATTCGCTCGGTGGCGAGCTCGACGGCGTGGTGATCACCGTGCCGGCCTATTTCGACGATGCCCAGCGCCAGGCGACCAAGGATGCCGCGCGGCTTGCCGGCCTGAATGTGTTCCGCCTGCTCAACGAGCCGACCGCGGCGGCCGTTGCCTACGGACTGGATAGCGGCTCCGAGGGCGTGCATGCCATCTATGACCTCGGTGGCGGCACCTTCGATATCTCCATCCTGCGACTGAACAAAGGCGTCTTCGAGGTGATGTCCACCGGCGGTGATTCCGCCCTGGGCGGCGACGATTTCGATCGCGCCATCGCCAACTGGATACTCGAACAGGCCGGTCTCGCCGACGCCGACGCCAGTCATGTGATCCTGCGTCGTGTCATGGATGCCGCGCGCGTCGCGAAAGAAGCCCTGAGCGACGCCGCCAGCACCTCGATCGAGGTCGAGCTGGACGGCCGCCACTGGTCCGGCACGCTGGATCGCGGCACCTTCGACGCACTGATCGACCCGTTGATCAGCAAGACCCTGGCCGCCTGCCGTCGCGCGTTGCGCGATGCCGGCGTGTCCAGCGGCGAGATCGAGGACGTGGTGATGGTCGGTGGCTCGACCCGTGTGCCGCGCGTGCGCCAGCGTGTCGGCGAGTTCTTCGGCGCCACGCCATTGACCAGCATCGACCCGGACAAGGTCGTCGCGATCGGCGCGGCGATCCAGGCCGACATCCTCGCCGGCAACAAGCCCGACGACGAGATGCTGCTGCTCGACGTGATCCCGCTGTCGCTGGGCATCGAGACCATGGGCGGCCTGGTCGAGAAGATCATCCCGCGCAACACCACGATCCCGGTCGCGCGCGCGCAGGAGTTCACCACCTTCAAGGACGGCCAGACCGCGATGGCGATCCATGTCGTGCAGGGCGAGCGCGAGCTGGTCAGCGACAACCGCTCGCTGGCGCGCTTCGAGCTGCGCGGCATTCCGCCGATGGTCGCCGGCGCGGCGCGCATTCGCGTCACCTTCGCGGTGGATGCCGACGGCCTGCTCAGCGTCTCCGCGCGGGAAGAGACCAGCGGTGTATCCGCGAGCATCGAGGTGAAGCCTTCCTATGGTCTGGGCGACAGCGAGATCGAGGCCATGCTGCGCGATTCCATCGAACACGCCGGTGATGACATGGCCGCGCGCAAACTGCGCGAGATCCAGGTCGAGGCGGATCGCGTCATCGAAGCGTTGAACGCCGCGCTGGCCAGCGATGGCGATGAACTGTTGTCCGCCGAAGAACGCGAGCGGATCGATACCGCGCTGCAAAAACTGGTCGAAGCACGCGATGGCGACGATGCCGAAGCCATCGAGAGCGCGATCAAATCGCTTGAAGAAACCTGTTCCTTCTATGTGGAACGCCGCATGAACGCCAGCGTGCGTTCGGCGATGGCGGGCCATTCCGTCGACGAATTCGAGTAGCACCCATGCCACAGATAATATTCCTGCCTCATGAAGAGATCTGCCCCGAGGGCGCGGCCATCGAAGTCGAGCCCGGCATCACCATCTGCGATGCCGCGCTGCGGAACGACATCGAGATAGAGCACGCCTGCGAGAAATCCTGCGCCTGCACCACCTGTCACGTGATCGTCCGCGAGGGCTATGACTCGCTGAACGAAGCGACCGAGGACGAAGACGACCTGCTCGACAAGGCCTGGGGCCTGGAGCCGGAGTCACGCCTCAGTTGCCAGGCGGTGGTCGGCGACGAGGACCTGGTCATCGAGATCCCGAAGTACACCATCAACATGGTTTCCGAGAGTCACTGAAGGGCATGCCGTTATGAGTCTGAAATGGACCGATACCCTGGATATCGCGATCGAGCTGGACGAGAAACACCCCGACATCGACCCGCTGAAGATCAATTTCGTCGACCTGCGCAACGCGGTGCTGGCGTTGGACGACTTCGACGACGACCCGGCGCATTCCGGCGAGAAGATCCTCGAAGCCATTCAGATGGCGTGGATCGAGGAGAGGGAATAGGGCTGTCGGGAAACTGCATCTTGCCCGAGGGATGCCTTGCTTCTGTGTAACTGCTCGCGCACCGTAGGGTTCGTCACCGCTATTGGCTGTTTCTTCCGGAAAACGCCGTGAATACATCCCTGTAGGCTCGACGGCGGCATCCCTGCCGCCAACGTTTCCTCCAGAAACAGCCAATAGCGGAGACTGTGTAGCATCGGGACACCATGGGCAAGTAGTTACGTTTCTGCTTTTATATCGGCTATCCACAGCCGTAAGCGATCGAAACGGATCATACGTTATCTCCCTACTGCGATAAGGATTTTACTAATGATTAGGTCGGTTTTTGTTGTTTGCATTTCATTCGTCGTTTCGCTTTTTCCCGCTCTCGTATGGTCGGGCAATTGCGCGAGCACTTACTATCAGTCGAGCACTTACAATCCGTCGAATGGTAAGGCTCATCTACAGTGCATCGATGCAGATAATGGCAAGATGATGTTCGATGTTGAGATGCAGAACCTAAGTGATTTGCTGTTCGTAGTGACGAGAGTCACGGGATTTATCCATTCGGATACGCTTCCGGCTGATACGTTTACTCTGAATACTCAGCTTGTCCCAAGTTTTGTTCCTGAACAGCCCTGGTTGTTTATAGAAGTAAGTGATGCCTCGGTGCATGGTGATATTTGTCGCGCCTATGCGTCAGTTTCCACGCGCCCCAGCACTGACCCGGAGCAAAGAGGGTTGTGGAGAATCGATATAAAGGTATTCGAGCAGGATAAGCAATGCGAGCTGGTTCCGAACCATTTTGGTGGATCTGGGCCATACCATCTAGCTCCTCAGACCGTTCCTGTCGGGGCGGGGCAACGTTACCAGATATATGTTAATGATCACTTGAAGACGACGGTTGAAGTGCCGGCAGTAAATACAAAGGGTAATCCCCCGGCTCTGCCGGGGAGACAGTAAAAGTTTGACAGATCCGGGAGTCCATCGGAAAAACTCCAAGTCGTGAGCCGCCAAGCTAACGACATAGGAGGAATCCGATGGA
>JALULB010000180.1 GCA_027041035.1 Sedimenticola sp.
CATCGCTCCGAGGCGCTCGGCCCTCGGCGCGCACGATCGCGCTGCCGTCCGGCTCGCCGACCAGGCCGCGCATGTGCAGTTCGTCCCCGGCAAGCGTGGCATATCCCGCTATCGGCACCTGACAGCCGCCCATGAGACGATGATTCATGGCGCGTTCGGCACGCACGCAAACGGCGGTGGACGCATCGTTCAGTGGCGCGAGCAAGGCGTTCACCCGCTCGTCGTCGACGCGGCATTCGATGCCGACCGCGCCCTGGCCGATCGCCGGCAGGCTTTGCTCCGGTTCGATGAACGCGCGGATGCGCGACTCGAAACCCAGCCGGATCAGGCCGGCGCTGGCGAGGATGATGGCGTCGTACTCGCCTTCGTCCAGCTTGCGCAGGCGCGTGTTCACATTGCCGCGCAAAGGCAGGATCGCCAGATCCGGCCGACTGGCGCTCAACTGGCACTGCCGCCGCAGGCTGGAGGTGCCGACCCTGGCGCCTCGCGGCAGCGCGTCCAGCCCATCGAAGTGGTTGGAGACGAAGGCATCGCGCGGATCCTCGCGGCGCATGATCACCGGCAGGTGCAGACCCTCCGGGAAATCCACCGGCACATCCTTCATCGAATGCACCGCGATATCCGCGCGGCCGTCGAGCATGCCCTGCTCCAGTTCCTTGACGAACAACCCCTTGCCGCCGATCTTCGCCAGCGGCGTATCCAGCACCCGGTCGCCCTGGGTGCTCATGCCGAGCAACTCGACCCGCAGGCCCGGATGCGCGCGTTGCAGCGCGGCGGCGACGTGCTCGGCCTGCCACATGGCCAGCGGGGATTTTCGGGTGGCGATCAATACCGGGCGATCGGACATCGGCACAGGCTCCATGGGAAAATGCGCAGTCTATCAGACCACGGGCCGACTGAATAAATGCCGGCGCTCGCGCACACTGTTAGCATATACTCGTCGCCCATGAATTTTCGGCCACTGCGGCCGCCCCTCGCGCCCTTGGGCGTTGTTGCGGAAACTCGCCATAGTCCGGGCTATGACTCGTTTCCGCGCCTAGGAGGCTGTCCGAGAATAGAAGCCGTAGCGAGGGGAAGCTGATTTGAGCGGGATTTTTCCCTGATTTGAGGCGAATAGTTGCGCTATTTAACGAGAATCAGGGGGAAATCCAGCCAAATTCAGCTTTTCCGCACGCCTACAGGGATGTAGGTAGGTAGAGCAATGCAGGAGCAATTGCCGAGTAGGCTCTCTATTCTCGGACAGCCTCCTTGGCGCAGATCACCGCGCCATTCCGACACCCGGCGCCGGAATTGGCAAAGATAATGCGGTATCCTATATCGCTTTACCCGGCGGCAGCCGTTTCCGGAAAGCGAATCCCTCATGCGCGCAGTCTCCTCTCAGCAGTTTCTCCTCGCCGGCCTGGTCGTGCTTGCGGGCTGGCGTGTCGCCAGCGCCGCCAGCGGCTGGGATTGCCACGCCGGACCCGATGGTAACTGGGTATGCGCAGCGACTGGCAAGGGCGTCGTAGAAGCGCCATCGGTCGGCAAGCGGGTCGCGCCCATGCCGACCCACCGCGCCGAACCGGCGGTCGCCCGGAAAGCCGCGCCGATGACCACAAGCACCCGAGCGACGACGGCCGCGCGCTGCGATCTGCCCACCGCCCGGACCGCCAGCGCCCGCGAAACCCCGCCCGCGCCGTCCGCCAGCCCCCTCGATCCGGCAACCCTGCCGCTGTATATCGAGGCCGATGCCGCCAAGTATCTCGTCGGCGAAGGCATCGTCGAACTGGATGGGCGGGTGTTTGCCGAGCGCGGCCCTCAGCAGGTGCGCGCCGGCCACATCCGCTATGACAGCAACAGCGCCCAACTGCAAGCGGAACACGCTGTCGAATACCGCACGCCACGCCAGACGATACGCGCGGCGCGGGCCGATCTGCGGCTCGATACCCAGACCGGCGAACTCGAACAGGTCGGCTACTTTCTGCCGGCAAGCCAGGCACGCGGAACGGCGGCCCATGCGAGCATCTTGAGCAACACCCGTTCGAGCTACCGCGAACCGACCTACACGACCTGCCCGAGCGGCAACAACGACTGGCTGCTACGCGCCGAGGAGCTGGAGATCGACCAGCAAACCGGCGTCGGCAAGGCGAAGGCCGCGAAGCTGGTGTTCAAGGGCGTGCCACTGATGTATCTGCCCTGGGCCAGCTTCCCGCTGGACGACCGACGCAAGAGCGGCTTCCTGCTGCCACGCATCGGCTATTCGACGAAGAACGGCGTGGACGTGCAAGCGCCCTACTACTTCAACCTGGCGCCGAACTACGACCTGACCCTGACACCACGACTGGTATCGAAACGTGGCCTGATGCTCGCCGGGCAGTTCCGTTATCTGACCCGCCAGCACAACGGCATCCTGAATGGCGAGATCCTGCCGGACGACCGCCTGTTTCCCGGTGACAACAGCAGCCGTGGCGCGGCATCCTGGCGTCACCACACGCGCTTCAGCTCGCGGCTGGCGGGCGACATCAGCGTCGACTGGGCATCGGATGCCGACTACCTCGACGACCTGAGCAACCGCCTGGCAATCTCCAGCACCCGCCACCTGGAACGCAGCGCGATGCTGAACTACTACGGCGACGGCTGGCGCCTGCTCGGCCGCCTGCAGGATTTCCAAACACTGGATCTGGCGATCCCGGCCAACGACCGCCCGTATGCGCGTTTGCCACAGCTTCTGTTCCAACTGAACAAACCCGACCAATGGCTGGGCACGACCCTGCAACTGGATGCTGAGTACGTGTACTTCTCACGCACCGACAGCGTGCGCGGCAGCCGCGTCGACATCCACCCGGCCGTCAGCCTGCCGCTGCGCCGAAGCTGGGGCTTCGTCACGCCGAAGATCGCCGCGCGCTACACGACCTATGCGCTGGACAACAACGCGCCGGACAAGCCCGATACGCCGAGCCGGAGCAGCGCCAGCCTGAGCCTGGATTCCGGTCTGTTCTTTGAACGCAAGACCGGCTGGTTCGGGCATGCCGTCACCCAGACCCTGGAACCCCGCCTGTTCTACCTGTATCGCACCCGGACCAACCAGGACGAGCTGCCGGTATTCGATACCGACGATATCGACTTCAGCTTCGTCAGCCTGTTCTACGAGGACCGTTTCAGCGGCGCCGACCGTGTCGGTGACGCCAACCGCGTTACCCTGGCGGTGACCAGTCGCCTGCTGGACGAGCGCAGCGGCCGCGAGCTGGCACGCGGCAGTATCGGCCAGATCTACTACCTGGCCGACCGCAGCGTTCAACTGCCCGGTCATCCGGTCATCGACGAGCCGACCTCTTCGCTGGTCGCCGAGGGCAGCGCCTTGTTGTCGCCGAACTGGGACATCAAGGGATCGATCCAATGGAACCCCTCGCTGGGCGGTGGCCGCACCGAGAAGAGCGCCTTGCGCCTCGGCTACCACGACGAGGACGGGCACATTGCCACCGCCGCCTACCGATTCACCCGGGATATTTCCGAGAACGCGGCTGTCTCAATGGTCTGGCCGGTGAGTCCGCGCTTGCGACTGATCGGCCGGCTCGACTACTCGATGCTGCACGAGACCATGATGGAAACGGTCGCCGGCTTCGAATACGGCAACTGCTGCTGGGCATGGCAGCTGGTCGCGCGAAACTACCTGAGCGATCCGTCGGCCGAATCCAACCTGACCTTTCTGCTGCAACTGGAACTGCGTGGCCTGGGCAAACTCGGCAACGACATCGACGACTACCTGAAACGCAACATCCGAGGCTATCGATCGACCTATGAATAAACTGCTGCCCCTGATCCTTCTTCTGCCGACCCTGCTGGCGGGCAACCTGGCGCGCGCGGAAGAACAAGCGCTCGACGACATCGTCGCCGTGGTAAACGACGACACCATCATGCGCAGCGAGCTGGAGCGTCGCACCGACGAGATCCTCGCGCAGTTGCGCGCCCAGGGCCGCCAGCCGCCGCCGCGCTCGCAAGTCGAACCGCAGGTACTGGAGCGCATGATCGTCGAGAACCTACAAGCCGACGCCGCGCATCGCGCTGGTATCGAGGTCGGCAACGAGATGCTCGCCCAGGCGATCAGCAGCATCGCGAAGCGCAACGGCCTGAGCGTCGCCGAGTTCCGCGACACCTTGAAAGAAGGTGGCCTGAACTTCGACGCCTACCGCGAACAACTGCGCCGCCAGATCCTGTTGCAGCGTTTCAAGAGCCGCGCGATAACCAGCAAGATAAAGATCAGTGATCGCGAGATCGACGCCTGGCTGGCGCGCCACAAGGGCAGCGGCGCCAGCCATTCCGCCTACCATCTGCAACACATCCTGATCGCCACCCCGGAGGGTGCCGACAGCGAGCAGATCCGCGCGGCGAAACGCAAGGCCGAGGATATCGTCGAGCGCCTGCGCAACGGCGCCGATTTCAGCCGCCTGGCGGTTACTGAATCGGATGGCCGACAAGCGCTGGACGGCGGCGATCTGGGCTGGATCAAGGCCGGCGTGCTGCCGGATGTCGCCGCCGACGCGATCGCCGACCTGCCGAAGGGCGGTATCAGCGCGCCGGTACGCGGTGTCGGCGGCTTCCACATCTTCAAGGTCGTGGACGTGCAAGGGCCGGACAAACACCTGGTCAAGCAGACACACGCGCGCCACATCCTGATCCGCGTCGACGAACAGACCTCCAACGCCGAGGCCCGCCGGCGTCTCGAACAATTGCGGGAACGCATCGTCAACGGCGAGGATTTCGCCGCGCTGGCGCGCGCGCATTCCGACGACAAGGGCTCGGCGCTGAATGGCGGCGACCTGAAATGGATCAGCAAGGGCGATGTCGTGCCCGCCTTTGCCGAGGCTATGGAAAAGCTCAAGCCAGGCGAGATCAGCCAGCCGTTCCGCACCGATTTCGGCTGGCACATCGTTCAGGTACTGGAGCGCCGCGAACATGACGACAGCGAGGAACAACTGAAACAGCAGGCGCGCGACGAGATTCGCAAGCGCAAGGCCGCTCAACAGGCCGAATTGCTGTCACGTCGCCTGCGTGATGAGGCCTATGTCGATATCCGGCTGAACAAATGACGCTGCTGGCGGTCACCTCCGGCGAGCCCGCCGGCATAGGGCCGGACCTGTGCGTCCGGCTGGCGGGATACGACGACCTGCCGCCGTTGGTGATCATCGGCGATCCCGAGCTGCTGGGCGCGCGGGCCCGGATGCTCGGCATTGCGTTCGATGCGCCACGTTACGACCCCGACCGGGCGCGACCGCTCAGCGTGCTGCCGGTGGCGCTGACCACCGAGGCCCGCGCCGGCGAGCTGAATCCGGCGAACGCCGGCTATGTGTTGAAGCTACTCGACATGGCCGTCTCCGGCTGCCAACGCGGCGTCTTCGACGCCATGGTCACCGCGCCGATCCACAAGGGCGTGATCAACGACGCCGGCCTACCGTTCACCGGCCATACCGAATACCTCGCCAGCCTGACCGATGCCAGCCCGGTGATGATGCTCGCGACACCCGGTCTGCGCGTCGCGCTGGCGACCACGCATCTGCCATTGAAGGATGTCAGCGCGGCGATCGACATCGACAGCCTGAGCCGCGTCATCGAGATTCTGCACCGCGACCTGATCCAGCGCTTCGGCATCGACGACCCGCATATACTCGTCTGCGGCCTGAACCCGCATGCCGGCGAGGGCGGCCATCTGGGGCGCGAGGAGATCGACGTGATCATCCCCGTACTGGAACACTATCGTCGACAGGGCATGCGCCTCGACGGCCCGCTGCCGGCCGATACCCTGTTCAACCCGGACAGACTGGAACAGGCCGACGCGGTGCTCGCGATGTACCACGACCAGGGGCTCCCGGTGCTGAAGTACGTCGGCTTCGGCAACGCGATCAACGTCACGCTGGGGCTGCCCATCGCGCGCACCTCGGTGGATCACGGTACCGCGCTGGAACTCGCGGGTAGCGGCAGGATACACGATGGCAGCCTGCGCGCGGCCATCCAGGCCGCGGCATCTATGCGGAGCGCTCGCCGACGATCGTGAGCGCCGGCACGCTGGCATCCAGCGTCGCCGGCTCGGGCCGGCCGGTATAGAAGCCCTGCACGTAATCCACGCCCATGTCGCGCAGCAGCTCCAGGGTACGCCGGTCCTCGACCCGCTCGACGACGGTCTTCATGCCGAGCACGTGGCTGACATCGTTGATCGTCCTGACCAGCGCCTGGTCGACCTCGTCCGAGAGTATCGTGCGCACAAACTCGCCATCAATCTTCAGGATATCCGCCGGCAACCGCTTCAGATAGGCCATCGAACTCAGGCCGGTGCCGAAATCATCCAGCGCGAAGCGGAAGCCGGCGTTGCGCAACACCCGCATCAGGCCTATCGCGGTATCCATGTTCTCGATCACACTGTTCTCGGTGATCTCGAAGCAGACGGTTTGTGGCGCCACATGCGAGGCCGCCGCTTCGCGCTGAATCAGTTCGAGCAGATCCGGGCGCCCGATCGACTGGCCGGACAGGTTGATATTGAACACGATGTCGCTGTCCGGATGGCGCACCTGGTACTGGCGTATCAAGCTGAACGCCTTCTTCACCACGTAGCGATCCAGGCCGACCATCAGATTGAAGCGTTCCGCGACATTCAGAAAATTGGCCGGTCCGCACAATCGGCCGTCACGCTGGCGCAGACGCAGCAGAAACTCATAGCTGGACGGCGTGGAAAGATCCCCCTGTAGCGCGAAGATCGGTTGGCGATAGAGCTCGATACGATCTTCGTCGATGGCCTCTTGCAACTGGCTGGCATGGCGTAGATCGCTGGAGCGACGCAGCAGTTTTTCGTCGTCCGGACGATAAACACAGACCTGATTGCGCCCCTGATCCTTGGCCATGTAACAGGCCGCGTCGGCCGCCTTGAGTACCTCGCCGCTGCGCATCCCGCGCCCTTCGATCAGCGCCAGCCCGGTACTCAGCCCAACGGAAAAATACTCGCCATGCCAGTTCAGGCGGAATTCGGCGATCTTCCGCCGCAGTCCCTCCGCGGTCACCCGGGCCTGATCCAGATCGCAATGTCGCAACAGGATGCCGAACTCGTCCCCGCCAATCCTCGCCAGCACGTCCGCCTTGCGAATACCCGATTTCAACAACTGCCCGACCTGGCGCAACAATTGATCGCCGGCCGCGTGCCCACAACTGTCATTGACCTGCTTGAAGCGGTCCAGGTCGATGAAGCAGACGACATGCACGCTCGATGCGCCATCGCTGGATTCGATCGCGCGCCGCACCTCACGCTCGAAGGCATGCCGATTCTTCAATCCGGTCAGCGCGTCATGCGTGGCCTGATAGGTCATGTGACGAATCAGCTCGCGTTCATGGCTCATGTCCCGCATCACCACCACCGCGCCACTGACGCGAGCGTGTTGGTCGCGAATCGGCGTCGCCGTCTCGGTCACCGCGATGGTCTCGCCGTCCTTGCGCACCAGCAGCACCTCGGTTTCGGGCAGCGTCTCGCCGCGCGTATAGACACGCTCGAAAGGCGACGGCAGTGGCTGCTTGTCACTCTCGCGCACCAGCGAGGCGACATCGCGGATATTCCTGCCCAGCACCTCGTCCGCGCTCCAGCCGGTAAGACGCTCAGCGGTCGCATTGAGCATCTCGACCCGACCGGATGCATCCGTGGTGATCACCGCTTCGCCAATGGAATACAGTGTCACCTGGGCACGCTCTTTCTCGGCGAACACGCGGTCGGCGGCGGCCCGCGCGGCAAGCCTGGCGCGGCGCCTGATCCACCACAGGGCTATTGCGGCGATACTCAGCAGCAGGCCGACCGCGAGAATACCCATTGCCGAGCGCATCAGAAACCACCGCTTGTCGGGACGATGCACGGTACGCAGCAGGTACTCGTCGCCCAACAGCCGCAACGGCATCAGCTTCGAGATGGGTTGCGCACCCCAGGCGTCCTCCGTGGCCGGCAGGCCATCATCGGCGATCAGGCGCCGTGGGCCATCGCGGCGTATCCGCGACAGCGCGATCCTTTCGCCTGGCTGCAGCAACGCCGCGAGCATGTCGTCGATCGGCAGCCTGGCCATATAGATGCCCTGAACCTGGGCCTCCCGTCCACGATCGGTCTTTGGGGGAAAAAAGCCGAAGTAAACGGCCTTGAACAACATCAGACTGACCCGCTTGCCGCCGAATCGCGTAGTGTCGGACAGGCTGGTTTCCGTCACCTTTCCAGACACGATGGCGCGCCGCATGCCCATCCCCATGTCACGCTCGGCAAGCAGGTCGACACCCATCAGGCGCACATTCGCCGCAGTCAACGGTTCGACATGCAGAACCGGCGCATAGATCGGCCGCCGCTCCGCGCGCTCGAACCCGCCTGTTGGCGACACCTGACGAATCATGAAAGGCTGAAAGCGGGTATTGGAAATATGCTCTTCGAAGTCCCCGCGAGAGGCGTCCGCGACCACCGGCAGGTAATAGAGACTGTCGATATGCGGATAGGCGCCGAGCAACTCACGGGAAAACCCCGCAAACTGCGAGGCATCCAGCACGCTCAGCGCCTGATGGACACCGGTGGTGGAAACCAGCGCGCCCTCGACATTGTTGATATCGCGCAGCAGATCACGCGCGATGGCCGTGGCTCGCTGCTGATAACGGTTTTCCAGCTCGGTATGCTGCACGTAGTAGGCCAGCATGACGGCGCCCGCCGGAATCATCAACAGCATTATCCAGAGGACTACCTCCCTGTGCCAGCCGGGTGAGTAGAGGCTATTCAATATTGATAACTCGCTTGGCTTTTCGTTTCAGTCTTTCCGGCAACGTGATACCCACCTTCTCGAGCAGACGCTGGTTCTGCCACAGCTCCCATTGCCGATTGGTCAATACCGGAAACTCGGAGGCCTTGTGACCCTTCAGGATCTCCAGCGCGACACTCGCCGCCCATTCGCCCTGCTCGGCCGGAATCTTGGTCATGCCCAGCATGGTGACCGGCATCATCCAATTCATTACGCTGACACTGAGTACCCGGCTTTTGGCAAGCACCTGCTCGCGCATGCGCTCGTCATCCCAATCCTTGATGCCGGCGTGGCTTCCGATCACGACAAAAGCGTAATCCTTCTGCCCTCGCAGGTAAGCCTTCAACCAGGCGGCACTGTTCGTCACCAGGCGCTTGTCCAGCGTGATACCCTGCTTGGCGGCGGCTTTTTGCGTCCATTTCAGGTTCTTTTTCTCGCTCAGCGTATCCGCGCCGATATACAGGGCCTTGCGACCGCGCGAGATCCCGGCCGCAGCCTTCAGTAATGCCCGGACCGGCGCCACCTCGACCATGCCGGTCACGTTACGGAATGGAAACCCATAGGTCTTCGCGCTCCAGTTGATGCCACAGAATACGATCGGCAGGGATTTGTTCTTGTAGTACGGAACGATCAGATACTTGGCCGCGTTGTCATCGGCGGCAATCACCACGTCGGGCTTCCAGCGCTCGATCAGTTCATGCGCCTCACGGCCCGCCTTCTCCTTGGCTGCCTCGTCCTTGTGGCGCTTGGTGTCCATATTGAACTGGCGCAGCTCGCAGGCGTCCTTCAAGGTCGAGCGAACCCCGGCCTCAACGCCGTCGGACCACGCGTAGCCCGGGTGGTAGGAGGAAACCAGCAGGCAGCGCGGTTTCTCTTTCGCCGACGCCACATCGGCGGCACTCAGCAGAAAGCATGATGACAGTATAAAGGCGAGGATTTTCATTCCGTTTTCCAGTGTAGTCTGAAAGAGAGGGTTTGCCAACGGCTTCCCTTACAGACTTAACGGAATGATCGGCCGAAACTTGAAACAGGCCCGCGGCCCCGGGACTCGCGGAACCGCGTCAATCGATATACGGGTTGCGATTCCCCTGCACACGTTCGATCAGACGATTGCGCTCCCGCTCGCGGGCATTGGGTGGGTCGAGCCGATCCCACTTGCGCAGCAAGCGGCGCTGCTTGTCGAACAGCTTCAGATCGTAGCGATCCGCCATGTACAGCATGGCGCGCGCGATATTCCCCTGCGCCGCGTCGCGCGGCTCCACCTTGCGGCGACGAAAATCCACCTCGATATCGCACCAGGGATAATGGTGTTTTTCACCACGAATCTCGGCAAAGGCCATCGCCGAGCGCAATGCATTGACCTGTTTCAAGGCCGGATACATGTTGTGCAGATCCGCCTCGATACGATTGAAACGCCGGCTGTGATGGCGGCAATCCTCGCGCTCCCCACAGTGCAGCGCACGCGCCACCCAGCTCATCGGGAAAACATGCTCGACATTGATCTTGCGCCCGTGCCGCTCACCGAATTCGGCCGCGCAATAGAGTGTCTCGCCACCATCCGCATAGAGTTCGCGCCAGAACAGGCGCTTGGCATCCCGGTAGTTGTCCGGCGCGCGGCCGTGCCGCGCCTTGGCCGCCGCCTGATTGTCGCCTCCGACCACCGGAGCACGCCCGGCCCGCCCCTGGGACTCCTGACATGCGCTGACGATCAAGGAAAGAAGAAAAATCGAAATCGGCATGCATGCCGTGAATATCCGCGAGATCAATCGCATAATGCATATACCTAAGTTATTGATATTT
>JALULB010000181.1 GCA_027041035.1 Sedimenticola sp.
CCTCTTATCTCGGGGAGGAGTCTCTTTTCGCCGCCCAGCCAGCGGATCGGACATGGGCGAGGCGGCGTGGTGATACCTCGCCGCTATCGGGGGATGTCATGGTGACGCCGTTCGCGACCATTCTGAACTGAATCCTCAGGGGTGGTCCGGCGCGGCCACGTCCTGTCCCGTGGCTGGCCAGCAGATCACAAAGCGGGCGCCGCCGAGTCGTGATCTCTCATGGTAAGCCCGGCCATGATAACGGCGCATAATGCTGGCCACGATCGCCAGTCCCAGCCCGTGACCGCCAGTGTCCCTGCGGCGGCTGTCGTCCAGTCGGGTGAAGGGTTCGAACAGGTGGTGCTGTTTCTCCGCTGGGATTCCCGGGCCATCATCCTCGATCGACAGGCACATCTGTCCGTCGTTCATCTCCAGCGCGACGAGAATCCGTGAACGGGCATGACGCGCGGCGTTGTCGAGCAGATTGAACAACGCGCGACGCAGCAGTTTTGGGTCGATCACGGCGATCGCTTGCGGGTCCTCGGGCAAGCGCTGTTCGATCGTCTGCTTCGGATGGTAGGCGCGGAACTCATGCAGCTGTTCGTTCAGCCAGGGCACCATGGCAATCCGCTCTTCCGGGCGGCGGTCGGCATCGCGGCGAATGCGGGCGAGGTCGAGCAATTCCCCCACCAGTGATTCCAGCTCGTCCAGGTTGCTCGCGAGCTGATTTTCGAAGCGTTCGCGTTCGGTGGCGATACGCGTCTCGGCAAGCATCTCCAACGAGAAACGCATGCGCGCGATGGGTGTTTTCAATTCATGCGATACCGCGTTGATCAGATCCTGCTGGCTGCTCACCAGTTGCTGGATATGCCCGGCCATGCGGTTATAGACCTGCGACAGGCTGTGCAGGGTCGAGTAGCCGCTGAGCCGCGCGCGCCGATCCAGTTCCCCGTTGCCGAACGCGTTCGCGACGGCTTTCAGGTGGCGTAATTCCCGCCACAGGGTCAGCGTCCACAGGAGTAGACCAAAGGCAACCAGCGCTGCCGGAAGGCCGATCAGCAGGTACGGGTAGCGCTTCCTGACCGCGTCAACCGGAATCGGTCCGGCGGTGACCAGGTATTTCCCGGATTCGCTGAGTACGTGCAGGAGCATCCCATTGCCGTCGAGTTCCTGGCTGACGGCACCGAGCCGATGCAGCGTGTCGCGCAGCGCCGGTGGCAGGTCGATCTTGTCGCGTGGTGTCAGTTGCAGCGGGAAGGGGTAGAGTCTGCCGATGTCTGCAATGACTCGCGCGGGGTCGTCGGCTTGTTCGAGGCGTTGGCTCACCAGGTAGCGAATGCCCCGCACCTGGGCGGCGGTATCCTCGGCTTCCGAGGCCTGAAGTGCCAGCGTCAACACCTTGCCGGTGTCACCCAGACGGTAGATGGCGTGCGGTTCCGGGCTGCCTCGCATGATCAGGCCGAGCCGGAAAAGGCGGTCGAGGGCGTGCTTGGACAGCTTCAGTTCCGCGATGGAACGAAGCGCGAGGTGGCGGGGAAAATGGCGTGCTATCTCGCTGATGGCGTCGGGCCATTGGTGTTCGGGCAGGGTCTCCAGTTCCTGCTGGATCAGGCGGAAGGTGCCGATCGTCTGCATGCGTACCTGTTCCTCGGCCCAGCGCGAGGTGAACCAGGACAATGGGTTCCATTGCAGCATCAACAGCAGCAATACCGGTAGCAGCAGAATCAGGTAGACGCGCAGGAAGACCCGAATCATCGCGTCGGCGCGCCGAGAAACAGATAGCCGCTGCCGCGAATCGTGCGTATCCAACGGGGATTGGCGGGGTTGCTGTCTCCCAGTTTCTTGCGCAGTCGCGAGATACGCAGATCGATGGAACGGTCGCTGCCGTCGTAGCCGAAGCCACGCAGCTGGCGCAGTATATCGTCACGGCTCATGACGATGCCGCTGTGACTGGCGAGCAGCCACAGCAGGTCGAACTCGGCGTTCCCGAGGTCCAGTCTGTTTTCGTCGAGCAGGGTTTCGAAACGTGACCGGTCGATACGCAGGCCATCGAATTCGAGTACCCGCGGGGGTTCCGGCGAGCGGCGTCCGGTACGCCGCAGAATCGCATGCAGTCGCGCCAGCAGCACGCGCGGGTGTACCGGTTTGGCGATGTAGTCGTCGGCGCCCAGCTCCAGCCCAAGCAGCTGATCGATGTCCTCGTCGCGCGCCGTCAGCATCAATACGGGTCCCGGATAGTCCTTGCGAATCGAACGGCAGACCGCGAAGCCGTCCTGGCCGGGCAGCATGATGTCGAGAATCACCAGATCGGGCTGCTCGCGCGGAATGCGTTGCGCGGCGGCAAGGCCGTCGGCCTCCACATCGACAAGGAAACCGTGTTTTTGCAGATACTCCTGGGTGAGCGCGGCCAGCTCGCCGTCGTCTTCAACCAGGAGTAACCGTTTCGGCTGGGAATGGTTCATCGATTCGGCCCACGACCTTTATCGCTTTTTTACACGAAACTACTCGCTCTCGGCACGAGTCGTCACCGCTATTGGCTGTCTCTTCCGGAAAACGCCGTCAATACATCCCTGTAGGCTCGACGGCGGCGCCGCGGCTGCGCATTCCATGCTTCGCCTCGGCGTCCGGCTCCACCATCCCTGATGGAGCGTTCACCCACCGCCGACGTTTCCTCCAGAAACAGCCAATAGCGGTGACTGTGTAGCGTTGGGGCACCATGGGCGAGTAGTTACTTTTACACTATACCGCCGTCAAAGAATGAAATCCGTGCGATGGGTGTAGTGGATGCCTTCGCCATCGATACTCAAGCGTATCATCTGGTTGATTGCCTTGTCCGACGGCATCCAGTTCTGGCCATCGAAGCTGATCCATTTCTGATACAGCCATAGATCATGGCGAAAGCGCAGCGTCAGGTCTTGCACGACAGGCTGAACGAAGACCGAACCCTTGATAGCCAGCTTCAACGGCACCGGCCGACCGGCCGGGATATGCAGAATACTGGTAACCACGTTGTCATTACTGCTGCCCTGCCCGATCTCGACGACCGGGGGTTGTTGCAGGTCGGGTAACGCGAACGGGCCGCTGTCATTGTCCGCGAAAGCCAGGCCGGACAGCAGTAGGGATCCGCCAAGCACGGCGGTGATCAGTTTGTTTTTCATTCGGGTCTCTCCGTTGAACGTGAAATCACAGTGTAGAGAGACGGGTCCGGTGGGTCTGTCGGCATTCGGTAACCTTGTGTATCTCAGTGTATCGGCGTCAGCGGCAGCGTGACGACGACACGCAGCCCGCCCAGATCGGCCGACTGCTCCAGCCGTATCTGTCCCGAATACAGCCGGGCGATATCGTTGGCGATCGCCAGGCCCAGTCCATGTCCCGGTTGGTTTTCGTCCAGGCGTTTGCCTCTTGCGAGCAAATCCTCGCGCAGCCCGGGTTCGATGCCCGGTCCGTCGTCTTCGAGTACCAGCAGCAGTTCGCCGTTGGTGCTCAGCCGAAGGCGAATCTCGCGACGGGCCCATTTCGCCGCATTGTCGAGCAGGTTGCCCAGCAGCTCCAGCATGTCGTTCTGATCGAATGGCAGTGTGTCGGGGGCGTCCACCACCCGGGTTATGCGCAGCGGTTTGGCATGATGCAACGCCGTGACGGTATCCATCAGATCGCTGAGATCTTCCCCGGGTCGGAAATGCTTGCCGACCATCGCCCGGCCGGTGATCCGCGCGCGCTTCAATTCCTGCTCGATCAATTGCCGCATGCGCCGCGCCTGGTCCTGGAGGCGAGGGTCGCCGTTCTTTTCGCCATGCCGCGAGATCATGCTCAGTGGTCCCTTCAAGGCGTGAGCGAGGTTGCCGAGCGCATTCCTCGAACGCTCCTGATGCTTCCCCCAGGCGTGTAGCAGCTGGTTGAATTCGACCACCATCGGCAGCACCTCGGCGGGTACATCCTCTTCCAATTCGGAGCGAAGCCCTTTCCTGACGGCTCTGACATCATCACGGATCGCATCCAGGCGGGCAAAGGCGCGGCGGATTGCAAGACGCTGCACCAGCAGCATCAGCAGCACGGCGGCCAGCGAGGCGATGACACCAATCCACAGAAATCGCTGGATCGCGGACAACAGCGGAGCCACGTCCTCCGCGATGGCGATGGAGAATCGCCGACCGTCCTTTTCGTAGCTGTTCTGCCAGATGAGCAACTGCTGCTTCCGTGGCCCCCGTGCCAGCCAGTAGGTTGCCGTCTTCGGTTGCTGCTCGGGGATCGCCAGATCCTGGTCCCAGAGCGAGCGGGAAGGCAGCCTTGCGCCGTCATCGAATCGCACCAGGTAGTAGTGTCCGGACAAGGGCTGCGTGTAGATCGGTGGCAGTGAACGCACGACCTCGCGTTGCGTCATATCCATGCCGCCAAGAATCGCTTCTGCATCGTGGTGGAGTCGCGACAGGGCGAACTGGATCGCGCTTTCCCTGCCGATCCACGCGGCGATGCCGAGCAACACGAATAATACGACGAGCAGCAAGCCGCTCATCCTCCAGCTCAGGGAACGTTCCAGTGATGTTGGCGGGTGCGCGCGGGTATTTGCCGGCACCCGGGAGACCGGGGTGGCGGAAAGCGGTTCAGCCCTTGAAGACATAACCCTGTCCACGCCGGGTCTCGATGCGTTGCTTGCCGATCTTCTCGCGCAAGCGACGTACATAGACCTCGATCAGATTGCTGTCACGATCGAAGTCCTGCTCGTAGACATGCTCGGTGAGGCGCGTCTTGGACAGCAGTTTCCCCGGGTTCATCATGAAGTAGCGCAACAGACGGAATTCGGTGCCGGTGAGCGGCACCGGCTGGCCAGCGTCCGGCAGGATCTGTTGATGTTCCTCATCCAGGGTAAGGCCTTCGGCGCGCAGTTCGGCCACGACCTTTCCATGGCTGCGCCGCAGCAGGGCCTGCAGCCGGGCGAGTAATTCCTCGCAGTGGAAAGGCTTGGTCAGGTAATCATCGGCACCGGCTTTCAGTCCATCCACCTTCTCGCGCCAACTGTCGCGGGCGGTGAGTATGAGCACTGGAACCCGGTTACCATCGGCGCGCCATTCGGCCAATACCGTCAGGCCGTTCATCAGCGGCAGGCCAAGATCCAATACGATCAAGTCATAGCTCTCGTTCTCACCAAGAAAGCGTGCTTCGCGTCCGTCGCTCGCCAGATCGACGGCATAGCCGGCCCGGCGAAGCTCCGGCACGAGATCCGCGACCAGTGCGCTGTCGTCTTCCACGAGTAACAGTCTCAATGGCGTTCCTTTCTGTCGATGATCACGGCGGTGTAAGGGTCCACGTGGAGCTGATAGATCCTGCCTTCCGCCGTGAGTAGTTCGATCTCATAGTACATGCGCTCGCCATGATGTTCTCTCTCCACTTCAAGAACGCGGGTGTCGCGTGGCAATTCCAGCCGTTCGATGAGGGTCTGCAACAAAAGTGGCGCGGGGGCGTGTTCCTCGATCAGGCTGATGTTCGCCCGTTCGTCGGGTTCATCCCGAAGCTCGTAGGTGTCCCACGCCTTATCCGCCATCCATATCGCGGCGCCACCCAGCAGCAATGCCGACAACAGCGTGGCGATGATCAGGTAGCGCGTCACGCCTCAGGCCCGCTTGCGGCCGTTGATCATGGAGCGAACCAGATTCTCACCGTGCTCCACGCTGCTGAAGAGCACGCCGGCCACATGCAGTACCACGAGAAAAACCGTAAGATTGGCAAGCAATTCATGTACCTCTTCCAGTACCTCGGCGGTGGGTCCCGCGCTGAACATACCGGCCATCGGTCCCGCGTTTTCCGTCGCGCCATAGAGCGCGATGCCGCTGACGGCCGACAGGGCCAACATGATCAGCAACGCGACGATCATCGCGCCGGCGGCCGGGTTGTGCCCCAGATAACGCGGCGCCTGGAAGCGCGATGCCTGTTTCATATAGTCGATCACCACGCGAGGGCGGTGGACGAAATCACGGAAACGGGCATGCCGACTACCCAGGAACCCCCAGATCACTCGAAAAACCACCAACCCGGCGACCAGATAGCCGGCATAGCTATGCAGGGTCATGAAATCATCCTCGGTGAAATACGCCACACCGAATGCTATCACCAGGGTCCAGTGAAAGATGCGTACCAGCGGATCCCATACCTTGACCTCGTTTTCTCCAGTCGTAGTCATTTTCGTTCTCCAGGTAAACAAAATGATAGCCTTCGCCAGTCAAATCCCGGAACCCTAGGAGGCTGTCGGGTTATGGGGGATCGTAGCGAGGAGGTGGGAGAGCGAGGCCAAATGTTCCCGGTTTTGAGGCGCATAGTGGACCTATGTAACGAAAAAGCGGGGATATTTGGACCGCTCTCCCATCTTCGCAGTAGATTTATCCATAACCCGACAGACTCCTAGCACGCACCCTTCGGCCCTTGGCGGCGTTGCTCACCGTTGTGGGAATGACCCCCACGGCCTCTTCGCGCCTTGCCAAGAACGAAACGGCGCGCACGTTAGAATCCGGCGTTTGGCTGGCGGAGTCTGTATCACACATTGAGTAAGCCTAACCCCCGGAGCTGAAACCAAGCTGAACGCGGGCATTTTCAGCTTGGTTTCAGAAAGCCTCTGTATAGTCATCACGATAAAATCCAGACCGTTGGTCGGCGTGGCTGTCGGTTGCCGGTCCAGCTGGAACCCCTTCTACCGAGAGAACCCATGAATATCCGATTCGTAGGACCATTGCTGTACCTTGCCCTGTTGCTGCCGGCCTTGTCGTTGCCGGCGCGGGGCATCGATCTGGCGGAGAGCGTGAGGCTTTCCGTCGAGCGACACCCGCGCTTTCCGCTGCATCGTGCGTTGAGCAAGGTAGGCGAGGGTTACCGTCGCCAGGCGGACAGCCTGCTCGGTGGCGACCCATCGGCGAATCTGTCCGTCGCGGGTGATCCCCTGGGCACGGATTTCGGTTACCGGGAATACACGCTCGGGGCTTCTCTACCGCTGTGGCTGCCTGGTCAGCGTGATGCGCGCCGGCGGATCGCGGATGGCCTGGAGAACCAAGCGGGAATGGAGCTGCTGAACCTGACCTGGGAGGTTTCCGGCGAGGTGCTGGATCGCGCCTGGCGGGTTCGCATCGCCCGGGCAAGAGTGAGACAGGCGTTGAAACAATGGGCGTCCGCGCGGGCTCTGGAAAAGGATGTCACGCATCGTTTCAACGCGGGTGAGCTGACCCGCATCGATATGTTGCTCGCGCGGCAGGATGTGATCGCATCCGAGGTCGTCCATCAGGAGGCGGTTTCCGACCGGCAACGGGCCAGACTGGCCTGGTTCAACTACACCGGTCAGCAG
Organism: Sedimenticola sp.; assembly: GCA_027041035.1. Taxonomy (GTDB): domain Bacteria; phylum Pseudomonadota; class Gammaproteobacteria; order Chromatiales; family Chromatiaceae; genus JALSSX01. Next base: position 7,304 of record JALULB010000181.1, read on the forward strand.
GCTCTCCCCGAGGATCTCGACAGTTTTGTCACGGCGGCGGATCCCCCGGAGCTTGCCCGGCATCCTCGCTTGCTGGCGGCGTTGGCGAAGGCGGGTATCGCTCGGGCCAAGGCGGGAGACACCCGACTGCGACGTCGCGCGCCACCGGTGATATCGATCTATGCCAAGCGTGATCGTGGCGCGCGCAGCGAGGCCTATACCGATTCCCTCGGGATCGAATTGAGTCTGCCGTTTGGCAGTCGCGCGCAGGCTGCTCCGGCGATTGCCGAGGCGGAAGCTGAATCGACCGGCGCCGAGAGCGAGGCGGCGTTGGTGAAGCGCCAACTGGAATTGCGTATCGCCTCGGCGGAGGAAGCCGTGCTGAAAGCCGAGCGGCTGCTGGTGCTGGCGCGGCGCAAGCATCAGGCCTCGCGCGCGCGTTTGAAGCTGTCCCAACGGGCTTTCGAACTGGGTGAAATGGATCTTTATCAACTGTTGCTGGCCCGCCAGCAGGCAGCGCTTGCCGCGCGGGATCTGGAGATAAGGCAGTTGGAGAAACAACATGCCATGGCACAAAAAACCCATTCGACCGGAGTGATTCCACAATGAAAGCAATGCTTTTAGGCCTCGTCCTGCTGGCAAGCCACCTACATGCCGCCCCACTGGTGAAGATAGACGCGACGCAGCAGCAGGTTCTAGGTATCCGCGCTATTGCCGTGGAACCCGTTTCCCGCGCTTGGGGAAGTGCCTATCCCGCCAAGGTACGGGTACCGAACGCACAACTTATGGTCGTCAGCGCGCCACAGGAAGGGCTGTTGACCAGCCTGCGGGTCGCCGAAGGCGAGCCGGTGCATAAGGGGCAACGGCTGGCGGTCATTCAGAGTCCGAAGCTGGTCGAGGAGCAGCGTCTGTACCTCGAAGCCCACAGCCGCCTGGGACTGGCGCGCGCCGAGCTGAATCGAGACAAGCAATTGAACGACGAGGGGATCATCGCCGAGCGACGTTTCCTCGCGACGCGCGCGCGTTATACCCAATCACGAACCGAGGTCCAGCAACGGCGCCAGGCCTTGTTGCTGGCCGGCATGGACGAAAACGCGATTCGGAACCTGGAACGCAGGCACAAGCTATCGGCCACGCTGGTGGTGCGTGCGCCGCTGGATGGTGTGGTGCTGCAACAGCTGGCGATGCCCGGCCAGCGGGTGGAGATGGCAAGTCCCATCTATCGCATCGGGCGACTCGATCCCCTGTGGCTGGAGATCCAGGTGCCGCTGGAGAGGTTGAACGGCGTTTCCCTGGGTACCGCCATCAAGGTGGAAAAGCCGCCGGTCGAGGGTCGGGTCATTACCATCGGCAGCATGATTCACGGCGAGAACCAGAGTGTGCTGGTGCGTGCCGAGGTGCCGAATCCGGATGGCGCCTTGCGTCCCGGCCAGTTCGTCGAGGCGCGTCTTGCCCAGCCGGGCGACAAGATGGCCTGGCGGGTACCCCGTGAGGCATTGTTGCGTGTCGATGGCAAGACCTGGGTGTTGGTGAAGCGTGACGGCGGTTTCCAACCCATCGAGGTCAACATCGGTGTCGAAGAGGCCGACGCGCTGATCATTCGGGGCGGGCTGCATGCCGGCGAGCTGGTGGCGATCAGCGGTACCGCGGCGTTGAAGGCCGCCTGGCTGGAAGGAGAGGGCTGATGCTGGCCAGACTGATACAGTTTGCCCTGACGCAGCGTCTGTTGATGCTGCTGGTGGTGATCCTGCTTGCCGGCGGCGGTTGGGTGGCCTTCCAGAATACCCCGATCGATGCCTTTCCCGATGTGTCCACGACGCAGGTGAAGATCATTATCAAGGCGCCGGGCATGACGCCGGAAGAGGTCGAGTCACGCATCACCGCGCCGCTGGAAGTGGAGATGCTCGGCATACCCAGCATGAATATGCTGCGCTCCATCAGCAAGTACGCGCTCGCCGACATTACCGTCGATTTCGAGGAAGGCACCGATGTCTACTGGGCGCGACAGCAGGTCGCCGAGCGTCTCACCGGGATCTGGGGCGACCTGCCCACCGATGTCGATGGCGGCATCGCGCCGCTGACCACGCCGCTGGGCGAGATGTTCATGTTCTCGCTGGATGGTGGTGACCTGGACCTGCGTCAGCGGCGCGATCTGCTCGATTGGGTGATTCGCCCGGCGCTGCGCACCGTGCCCGGCGTGGCCGACGTGAACGCGCTGGGCGGGTTGGTTCGCACCTTCGAGGTCGTGCCGGACAATGCGCGCATGACCGCGCGTGGCATCAGCCTGGACCAGTTGCGTGAAGCGTTGCGCGGGAACAACCGCAACGACGGAGCCGGTCGGCTGAACGATGGCGAGGAGGTGCTGGTGGTGCGCACCGAAGGCGCGATCACCCGCCTGGAGGATGTGGGAGACATCGTGGTAAGGCCCGATCCCACCCGACCGGTGAGGATCGCCGACGTCGCGGAGGTACACAGTGGTTCGCTGACGCGTTATGGCGCGGTGACCAAGGATGGCAAGGGCGAGGCGGTGGAAGGGCTGGTGCTCGGGCTGCGTGGCGCCAACGCCAGCCAGCTGGTGAAGGACGTGCGCGCCAAGCTGGACGAGCTGGCGCCCGGCCTGCCGGACGGCGTCGTGATCAACGTCTTCTACGATCGTGGCAAGCTGGTTTCCCAGGCCGTCGGCACGGTGACCAAGGCGCTCTCCGAGGCCATCTTGCTGGTGGTCATCCTGCTGCTGTTGTTTCTCGGAAATCTGCGCGCCGCGCTGAGCGTCGCGCTGGTGCTGCCGTTGGCCGCGTTGGCCACCTTCATTCTGATGCACCGCTTCGGCATGTCGGCGAACCTGATGTCACTGGGCGGCCTGGCGATCGCGATCGGCATGCTCGTGGACGCGGCGGTGGTGGTGGTCGAGAACATCATCACCCAGCTGGCGGAGAAAGACCGAAGTCGCCTGCCGCGCCTGCATCTGATCTATCGCGCGGCGCGCGAGGTGGCGGTACCGATGACCTCGGGCATCCTGATCATCATCATTGTGTTTCTGCCGCTACTGACCCTGCGGGGGCTGGAAGGCAAGCTGTTCATCCCGGTGGCGTTGACGATTGTCTTCGCGCTGTCCGCGTCGCTGCTGCTGTCGTTGACCGTGATCCCCGTGTTTGCGTCCTACCTGCTGGGCAGGGTGTCGCACAAGGAACCCGGGTTGGTCCGCCTGTTGCAGCGTGTCTACATGCCGACGCTGGAATGGTGCCTGAAGCATGTCAAGTTGGTGGTCGGCATGTAG
>JALULB010000182.1 GCA_027041035.1 Sedimenticola sp.
GCGAGGTCTTTGGCCGGGATTTTCTCAGCCTGACGGTGCCGGGTGGCAACTGCATCGTGCTGGCCTTCGATGGCGGATTACCCGAGGTCCCACAAAGCCGCCTGATCGAGACCGCGCGGGGTCTCGGCCGGCGCCTGGATGTCCCGTTGACCCGGCTTGCGCGGGATTTGCATCGACAGAATCGCCTGCGATTACGTTACCGGATATAAGGATGCAGCGTTTCAATGATGCCGCCGAGCTCCCATGGGAATTTTCTCTGGGAATTTTTTTTGCGCAACCACAATGTCACGCCAGGGTTACAAGAGTTCATGAATTTCCCTTGGCGGGATCCGTTGCCGGACAACTTGTTTGCTTGCGGAACCGAGGCGTTGGCGAGTATTCTCGGTCCTGTATCGCGCGAATAATATTTTCAAAAAGCAATGAATAAACCCTTTTCAGAATCCTGCGAGCAGAATCGCGCGCCCATCCTTTCCGTGATCTCGGACTACCTGAAGGATGCCGAAACGTTGCTGGAGGTCGGCAGTGGCACGGGACAGCATGCGGTGTATTTCGCCGCCGAGTTTCCCCATTTGCGCTGGCAGACCAGTGACCGGGTGGAGAACCATGCCGGCATCCAGCAGTGGTTGGCCGACGCGCGGCTCGGGAATGTTCGCCCGCCGTTGCCGCTGGATGTCGTTCGGGATAGCTGGCCGGAAAGCCGCTTCGACGCGGTATTCAGCGCCAATACCGCGCATATCATGGGGCATGCCGAGGTCTCTGCCCTGTTTGCCGGTGTGGCTGGCGTGCTGGCGCCGGGAGGTGTCTTCATGCTCTACGGGCCGTTCAATTATGCCGGCGATTACACCAGCGATTCCAACCGGCGTTTCGACCAGTGGCTGAAAGAACGCGACCCGGCCAGCGGGATCAAGGATTTCGAATGGCTGGACGAGCTGGCCGGCGAGGCGGGCATGGCCTCGCTTGCCGACCACGCGATGCCGGCAAACAACCGCATCCTGGTCTGGCGACGCGTGATGGCATGACACGCGATGCGGCTTTCCATTGAAGACGCGCGGGTGACGGGCGCATACCGATGAACGGGTGGCGCGGATGCGGATTGCTGGCGTTCGCGCTGTGGCTGGCCGTTCTGGCCGGGTCGGGTGCCGCCGAGACATCCCGGTTGCTCGACCTGACGGCCGACGAACAGGCTTGGCTCGACGGGCATCGGCGTATCCCGGTACTGGTGGATGGTGATTGGCCGCCAATCGACTATATCGATGGCGACGGTGATCACCAGGGCATCAGTGCCGCGTATCTGCGCCTGATCGGGCAACGCCTGGGGATACGTTTCGAGCTGCATCCCGAACCGGATTTCAGCCGCATGCTGAAGGGGGTCCGCGATGGCGCTTTCCCACTGGCCGCGAGTATCGTCGATACCCCGGAGCGGCGCGAGTTCTTGCGCTTTAGCACCCATTATCTGCATCTGCATCGCAATATCGTGACCCGTGGGGATGTCGTCGCGATGCGCAAACTGGCGGATCTCGACGGCCGGACCGTGGCCGTGGAGAAGGGGGTTTTCACCCACCGCCAGTTGCAACGTGAGTATCCGGGGATTCACCTGAAGCCGGTGGCCGACACCGCGGCGGCACTGAAAGCGGTGTCGTGGGGGCAGGCCGATGCCTATGTCGGCAACCGGGAGGCGGCTGCCTGGTTGATACGCCAACTCGGGCTGCGCAACCTGCGTTTCTCTGGAAGCGTCGACCAGGGACCGGCGGACCTGGCCTTCGCGCTGCCGCGCCAGGCCGAGTGGCAACCGCTGGCCGATCTGATCGACAAGGCGCTGGCATCGATCAGCGCCGACGAGCGCGCGCGCATCGAGGCCCGCTGGCTGGCGCCGCTGGCTGCGTCACGGCGTCCTCCAAGCCTGCCGCTGAGCGCGGCGGAGCGACGTTGGGTCGGGTTGCATCCGGTGATTCGCCTGGGTGTGGACGCGGATTGGCCTCCGGTGGAGTTTCAGCGCGACGGCGAGTACCTGGGGCTGTCGGCCGACTATGTGAAACTGTTCAACCGGCAACTCGGCCTGAACATGCAACCGGTCGAGAACCTGACCTGGAACCAGGTGATGAAGCGTATCAAGGCGCGGGACGTCGATGTGATTCCCGCCATCGTGCCGCTCGACGCGTGGCGTGATCATCTGCTGTTCACCACGCCTTATTTGTCCTTCCCGTTCGTCATCTTTACGCGTACCGATGCCGGTATCATCCGCGGCTTGCGGGATCTTGCCGGCAGCCGCGTGGTCGTCGAGGAATCGACGGCGGCAAAGGCCTTGCTGCAACGTGACTATCCGGATATTCATCTGCTGGTCGTCCAGACCACGGCCGAAGCCGTGGAGGCACTGTCGGCGGGTCGGGCGGAGGCGCATATCGGCAACCTGATCACCGGGCGGTATATCGCCCAGCAGCGTGGTTTCAACAACATCCGTGTCGCCGCGCCAACCCCGTACCGCTACGATCTGGCATTCGGCGTGCGCAAGGACTGGCCGGAACTGCGCGATATATTGCAGCGCGCGATCGATGGCCTGACCGAACAGCAGAAGCTGAACTTCAGCTCGCGTTGGCTGAACATTCATCAGGACGACATGACGCGGCATCACGCGTTGAGACGGCAGCTCTGGTCGATCCTCGCGGTCGCCGTGCCGATCCTGCTGTTGCTGCTCGCCTGGGCGCTGACCATGCGGCATCGCAAGAACCGCCTGCTGGCCAGCGAGCAACGCTTTCACCGTGCCATGGAAGCGGTTTCCGAGGGTGTCTGGGAATGGAACCTGAAGACGGGCGCGCGCTATTTCAGTCCGGGGTTCTTCCATCGCCTGGGCTATGCGGACGACGAGATCCCGCGTGACGATGCCGCCTGGCAGGCGCTGATCCATCCGCGCGACCAGGTGTTGCGACTGCAACGACTGGCCCGCTTGGAGACAGCGGAGGAAGATGACCAGCCGACACGCATGGAGTACCGGGTGCGCCGTCGGGATGGCGGCTGGGCGCCGATACTGGCCGAGGGCCGGGTGGCGGAACGGGATGCCGAGGGACAGGTGCTGACGCGCGTCGGTACGTTGCGGGATATGTCCAGCCTGAAGCAGGCGCAAGCTGACATCCACCGCCTGACGCGCGCGCTGGAGGACAATCCGCTGCTGATCATCATCACCGATCTGGAGAAGCGCATCGAATACGCCAACGGGCGCATCAGCGAGATTCTCGGCTATCGGCCGGAAGAGGTGATCGGCCAGCCGGCGGCGATGTTCCTGTCGCCGAATGTCGACCCTGAGACGCTGGCGTCGCTGCGGCGCGCGGTGGCCGCCGGCGAGCGCTGGAACGGTGAAATGCTGCATCGGCGTCGCGATGGCGAGGAGTT
>JALULB010000183.1 GCA_027041035.1 Sedimenticola sp.
TCGATTGCCTCTTTCAGCAGGCTGATTTCGTATTTTTCCAGGTCGATCAGCTTGTTGTATTTCTCCGTTACCGCCTGCATCTCTATCGATATGCTTTGCTCCCAGGTGGCGCCGGCGAGGTTGTTCTTGGCGTAGGCCTTCTTCTTTTTCAGCACGGCCAATTCGCCTTGCATCTGACGCCGGTAGCGCCGGATCTTCTTCTGGTGGTTGGCGATTTTGTGTTGCTTGCGTTCGATTTCACGCTGCGCCAGAAAACGCCGCTCCGATGGCCGGGTGAACCCGCTTTTCTTTTTGCTCATACCGGCGGTCGGGCTGTGTGTTTTTACGCTGACCGTCTCGCCGCCATTGGCGCACGGAGACGACTGATACAGCGTGATGCCGTCCGTCTTGCATTTGTAGATGCCGGCGTGCGCAGGCGCCGACGTGATCACCCAGAGCGCGCAAATAAGGGTCGCCTTCACCGGATTGCCCTGCGTTTTCTTTTCCCCCTACGACCGTTGTCCAGGCTGGCCACGCTGCTTTTGCAGTGAGGGCAGATTTTGGCTTTCTTTTTAATCCATTCCGCGCAATGCGGACATTGCCGCCGGTCGCCGCTGACAAAGTACATCAGCACCGCCAGCGGCCCCAGCAGCAACCCGCCGATGACGCCGCCGGCCGTGCCGAAGCCCCGCCGGTTGGCCGCCGATACGCCGATCAGCGCGCCGAACAATGCCCAAGGAATCCACCACATAACCTTTTCCCCCAAACCGATCCGTATTCGTCAGATATACCCGATCGCCGCGCGCTTGTCTGTAGGCATTTTCTTACATTGTCCCCGTTTCGTATCGCGCACTTGTAGCGCTCTGGAGAAAAGTTAGCTTTGCTATTGACACGGAAGGTTAGCAAGGCTAATCTTGCTTTCACGCCGCCACCGAGGCGGGAGCAACCGGAGAAAGACCATGATCACTTTTCACCCGAACTTCAGCGTCGCCGAGGTCGCGCGGGCGGCCCGGCAGATCGATGCCCATCTGGTACAGGACGGGCGCGGCAATATCGTTGTCACGCCGGGAGCCGATCGGCATACCAATGCCAATGTGGTGCGGATGCCGCGCCATAAGGGCCAGATCATGCACGCCGATCTGCCCACCGGTCCGGATGCAGCGTAAGTAGATCGATTAACCAATAATCCAGGAGTCACCCATCATGACCATCGAACAACTGAGAAAACGACTGAGCGTTGTCAAGGCAACCGAAGAAGCCGCGAAGAAGGAGCGGCTGACGATCGAGAGAGAGATTATCGGCCTCTTGGCCGACGAGCTGAAAGAACAGGGAACAACCAATATCCACGGGCTGAAGATCGTCACCGGCTACACCCGCAAGTGGGATCAGGCTGAATTGCAGGGCCTGGTCGAGCGGGGCATCCCGCCAAAGCTGTTCCCGTTCAAGGTCGAGTACAAGGAAGACAAGAAGATGTCCGACTACCTGGCCAACAACGAACCGGATGTATGGGAAAAGATCGCCAAGGCGCTGACACTGACGCCGCGTAAGCCTTCTGTGTCCATCGCGGAACAGAAGCAGGAGGCGGCGTAATGGCGATATCACTGAAATCCCTGAGCAAGCCGGTAGCGCGCCCGATCATCGCCACCATCGTGGGCGAGGGCGGTATCGGCAAGACCACGCTGGCATCTGTCTTCGCGCATCCGACGGCGTTCATTCGCACGGAAGACGGCACGCAATCGCTGGCCGGCCGCGATGATATCGCACTGTTCCCGGTAGCCAAGACCAGTGATCAGGTGCTGGAGGCAATCGCAACGTTGCGCGGTAACGACCATCCGTTCAAGACCGTGGTGATCGACTCAGTGACGCAGCTCAATACGATTATTGAGCATGAGATCGTGGCGGCTGATGGCAAGGCGCAGAGCATCAACCAGGCCGCCGGTGGATATGGCGCCGGCTATTCTGCCGCCGCTGAGCGGCATCGGCAGATTCGCGAGGCCATGGGCGATCTGTCCGAGGCCAAAGGCATGCATGCGATTTTCATCGCGCATTCTGACGTCGAAACCATCGATCTGCCGGATCAGGATCCTTATCAGAGGTACACCATCCGGATGCACAAAAAGTCGGTAGCGCACTATTCTGACAACGTGGATTTGGTTGCCTATATCAAACTCAAGACCTTTGTGCGCGGCGATTCTGAGCGCAAGAAAGCGATCAGCACGGGAGAGCGCATTATTACCTGCTACCCGATCGCGAACCACATCAGCAAGAACCGTTTCGGTATATCGGTCGATCTGCCGTTCGAGTTGGGCAGCAACCCATTTTCGCCCTATATCCCCCAACTCAATCAAACGCCAACAGAGCCTGAACAAGCCACCGAAGGAGAAACCTCATGAGTGCATTGAATTTTGACGCGACGACCGTCGAGCCTGTCGACGATTTCTCGCCGATTCCAGCCGGCGAGTACATCGCGGCCATCATCGACTCGGAAATGAAAGCGACCAAGAATGGCCAGGGACAGTATCTGCAGCTCATGCTCCAAGTCCTGGAAGGCGACTATAAAGGCCGCATGGTCTGGGATCGACTCAACCTGGTAAACCAGAATCAAACCGCGGTAGAGATCGCCAAGCGCACGCTATCGGCCATTTGTCACGCGGCGGGGAAGCTTCAAGTGCAGGATAGCGCTGAGTTGCATGATATCCCCATGGTGGTGCGTGTAAGCGTACGCCCTGCCGATGGCCAGTACGACGCCAGCAACGAGGTCAAAGCGTACAAGGCCATGCAGCAGAGCACCCCGCAGCAGGCACAGCCTGCGCAGCCATTCCAGCCACAACAGCAAACTCCTCAGCAGGCACAGCCGACACAGGGCTTTCAGGGGCAACAACCTGCGCAGCCACAACAGCAGGGCATTGGCTCTGACGATGTCCCCTGGTAATGGCTGCGCTACCTGAAATACATCAGGACCCAACCCTGGAGGCGGTGCACTCCGCTTACCAGGAGCGGGCCGCCATGGAGTCGGACCGTCCGTATCTCGGCATGTCCGGCATCGGCCACCCATGCCTGCGTAAGCATTGGCACGACTTCCGCTGGTGTTCCGAGCAGGCTTGGGAGGCCGCCACCCTATACCGCTTTGACGATGGCCACCGCAGCGAGGACATCATGGCCGAGCGCCTGCGCCTGGTGGACGGCATCGAACTGCGGACGCTTGACCCGGCAACGGGGCGGCAGATCGGGTTCAGCGATCATGGCGGACACTTCCGTGGGCATGCGGATGGCATTGTTCGCGGTTTGCGCCAGGCACCGCGCGCACCACATATCTGGGAGCACAAGTGCGTCAACGAGGCCAAGTTTCGCAAGTTGATCAAGCTCATCGAGGAGCGTGGAGAGAAGCGCGCCCTGGATGCCTGGGACAACACCTATTACGTCCAGGGGCAGCTGTACATGCACTACAGCGGGTTGAAACGTCATTACCTGACCTGCGCCACGCCGGGCACTCGAGACGTGACCAGCGTGCGTACCAATTACAGTAGCGATGCAGCCTGGACGCACATTGAGCGTGCCGGGCGCGTCATTCAGGCTGGCACGCCGCCGGAGCGCGTCAGCGATGACTCAAGCTTCTGGCTGTGCAAGTGGTGCCATCACGCCGAACTCTGTCATGGCGACCGGGTGGCCAGGGTGAATTGCCGCACTTGCCTGCATTCCACGCCTGTCACTGATGGGCGGCAGGACGGCACTTGGCGCTGCGAGAAGCTGCGCCGTGATCTGCCTGTGGAAGTCCAGCGCAAGTCGGGATGCGATCAGCGGCCATGTCCTCATCACCGATTCATATCGCAACTAGTACCGTTTGCAGAAGTGCAGGACGCCAGCGCGGAAGACAACTGGGTCGAGTATCGCAACAAGTCAGACGACAGGCTATTTGCCAACGGCTCAGGAGACTTGCAGCACACCAGCCTGGATATTCAGCGAGGAGGGAAATTAATAACGGACGAGTGGCTGGCCGAGGTAAAAAAGCCTTTGGCGGATGCTTCGTCGACATCCGCGAGGAGCCAGCACAATTTGTCTATCCCATGGTCCGATGCAGCGAATGCCGGTACTTCCTGGTTGACGCAGTTGGGTCAGGATCAGGCATCGGACAATGCAAAATAAATGGATATAGCAATGGCGCAATCCCCCCGTTATACCCAAGAGCAAGAAGGTTTTGCGCAGATTTCGAGCCGTTACACACTACGGCCGTATCAACAGGCCGCGATCGATGAAACGATTGCCTGGATGCGCGAGCATGACGGTAATCCGATCATGTGGCTGCCGACGGCCAGCGGAAAGAGCATCCTGGTTGCCGAGCTTTGCAGATTGTCTGTCCAGCATGGGCGGCGCGTGTTGATGATCGTGCCGTCCAAGGAGCTGGCCGAGCAAAATCACGAGAAGATCGCCGCCTTGGCTGGTAGTGATCGGGTTGGCGTCCTGTCCGCATCCATGGGACGTAAAGACGACCCGCTTGGGTTCAATCTGTTGGTGGCCACCATCGGCACCGTGGCGCGCATGGAACCCGGCAACCTGGGGTATATCGGTCTTGTGATCATCGATGAATGCCACCTGGTCAATCCCAAGAGCGCCGGCATGTACCGCAAGCTGATTGACGGGCTGATGCGGTTCAATCGGCGCCTGCGGGTGATCGGCCTGACCGCCACGCCTTATCGTGGTAACGGCATCTGGTTGCACACAGGCGATGAGCGACTGTTCCACGGTATTGCTACGCAGATCAAGATGCAGACCCTGCTCGATGCCGGATACCTGTCGCCCCTGGTCTCTGCCAGGGTCCCGGCAAAGATGAAGGCGGATGGAGTTCGCATCGACAGCAAAACGGGTGATTTTGCCGTCAACGAACTGGCCGCTGCTATCGACAAGCAGCACCTTGTGCAAGCCGCCTGTCGTGAACTGGTCGAACTCGGGCGCGACCGGCAGAAGTGGATGCTCTTTTGCGTCACCATTCAGCATGCCGAGCATGTGCGTGATGTACTCAGATTTCTCGGCGTGAATGCCGTACTGGTGACCGGTAACACGCCAAAGCGTCAGCGGGAGCAATCCATCGCGCTGTTTCGATCCGGCAGCTACCGGGCCATCGTCAACGTGGCAGCACTGACTACCGGATTCGATGTGCCAGAGATTGATCTGATCGCCCTGCTGCGCAATACCCGATCACCGGTGCTCTACACGCAAATTGCCGGTCGCGGCATGCGCATCGCCAACGGGAAGCGAAACTGTCTCTGGTGCGATTTCACGGATAGCACAGCCGTGCTTGGACCTGTTGATCTAATCGTTGGCCGGAATCCATCAAAAAATAAACGGACAGCGATGACAGCACTGCTGCGCCGCTGCTCGGAATGCGGTGAACCAATCAATCGCGCCTTCAGCGAGTGTCCGATATGCGGCCAGCTAGTACCGGAAGAAGAGCGTGAGATGGTGAATCATGCCGAAACTGTCATCGAGGCTGAGGTGCTCTCATCCGGCGAGTCGGGATCGAAGTTCAACTCATACTCCGTGGATCGCGTTAGTTATCACGAGCATCACAAGCGCGGTGATTCGCAGGCCAAGCCATCCATGCGCGTGGATTATCACTGCGGTCTGCATACCTTCAGTGAATGGGTATGCATTGAGCACAGCGGGCGCGCAAAAGCAAAGGCCATCGGGTGGTGGCGGTTCCATATTCCAGATGATGAGGCCATTCCGAATAACGTTGCCGCAGCAATTAAAACGGCATCCGCACGAGCACTAAAGCCAACAAAGATCTCTGTTGATGAAATAGGTAAATACCCACTCATTGTAGTAAAGAGCTATGAATGAAAATCTTACCCAAGGTGAACAAATGACTGAACCAAAAACACTCGAAGACGCGCTGCATATCGCTGAGACCGCGCTCAGCGACCACGTGCCGGACTACACCGGGGGCATGATCATCGTGTTCCATGCTGGCGGTACGGCCACCGGCGTGAGCGGCCGCGTGCTGCCGCGCACACTTTTCGCGGCAATGTCTCAAGTGCTCACAGAAGTATGCGCGCAGACCGGATTCCCGCTAGAAGAGGGTATGAGGCTGTTCAACGCACTGCTTCTGCGCGCCGAGCGCAATTCGACGCCAACATCAACCCAGCATTGATCACACCAGGAGACAGTCATGACCGAGAGAAATCAACACGTGGACGCCGTCACCAGCCGGATTGCCGAAATGCAACGCGGGGCGCTGGTTCGCGCGCAAGGGCAGTTGCGGGCAGCGCCGGGCCGCACCGCCGAACTGGTCGCCCTGTTCACAGAGGACAAGGTGGAGGTATTGATCGAGGGTTCCCCTGACCCTCAGATGCTGATGGACGTGTTTGGTCGCATCGCCGTTGGCGTCAGTCGGGCGCTGGAGATAGAGACATCGCATCTGCGCGCCATGTTCGATGACGCGATTTCAGCGGAATGGCAGCGCACCGCCAACGAACAGGAGAACGAGCAATATGGGAAACGATAAAGATACAGAGGGTAATCCAGTATTTGAAAAGGCTCTGGATGAGGAGTCTTTTGCTCATGCAATTGGCCATGTGAAGCAGATATTTTCTTCATGACGATTTAGCTAACCGGCGCTTGCGCCAGAGGTGATGATATGACAGACGGAATACCAGGCGATGAAATCGAAAGCCGCGAGGACGCGCAGCGTCCGGTTGAGCGGCTTGTTATGCCGCTGCCTCGCTATGGGTTGGAGTGGAATGGCCCTACGAAGTTTGTCGCGACCGAAATGGATGATGGATATTGGACGCCTTGGCATATCGCAAATGCGGCCATTGAAGCACTACTGAATGAAATAGAGGTGCAAGCGTATTGGGGGCCAAAGTGGGAAGCAGAGCACCGCGAATGTGCGCGACTTCGAGAACTGCTGAAAGAGAAAGGTATAGACGCATAACGCCAGCATAACCGGAGGCGCGTCTTTTTGCGCCGTCCGAGTTGATGCACTTGTTATGCGGTATTTTTTGGGAGATTGATATGGCGTCGAAAAAGCATGTGACTCTGGTTTTTGAATACGAAACCGACGAAGAGTTTCAAACCATCAGGGAGCTTGCTGGGGCGAGACAATGCAATGCCTGGTCAATGGACCACGAATTATTGCGTAACGAATTGATGAAGCAAGCAGCCGAGGATGGTGATACAGACAAAGTAACTGAGTATTTCGAAGTCGATGGGATACTTTCTCGACTCGGCGATCTGCGTACCGCATAACGATTTAGCTAACCGGCGCGCGCACCAACCTGGAGAGCACGATGACTGACGAACAGAACACATCAGACAGCCGCGAGGACGCGAAGCGTCTGGTTGAGCCGCTTGTTATGTGCCATTGCGGTAATAATCCGGCAAAAGAACCGCACTCATGCCCGTATGCAGAAGAGCTGGCAGGAAACGACGACCCTGAATACTGTATTTGTTGCGATGATTGCATGCATGAGTGCTGTATGGACATTTAAGCACATAACGCGATGCTCAGGCGCGCCGCACCGCGCGCACAAGGCTGATTCAACCACTAATTGCAGCGCGGTGCGGCGCCGCTTGGAGCTACCTGTTATGCGATTTAACAAACAAGATATAAAGCCAGGAATTTTTGTGATCAGCAACCGGAGCCAAGTAGGCAGCAAAGACTATAGTTTTGCTGAAAGCGTTTCATATAAGCTTTGTTTTCAGCAAAATTTGGATGGAGTGTTATATTGTCTCGCATCAGTACGGGATGGCATGTTAACAAAATTTCACACGAAAGCTGGGCTTGCTGAAGTGTTAAATGAAGGCGATGGCCATAGGATACTTACAAAAACAGAATTTCTCATGCAACTTGAAAATTCTCGCGGGATGAGATTAGACGCATAACAGGAGATATGCGTCAAAGTGACGCATATCTGCAAATTTAAAAGGAAATCACGTGAAAAATAAACTAACCGATTTAAACAACCACCTATTCATGCAATTGGAGCGCCTTAACGATGAGGGCCTTAAAGGCGATGCCCTACACGAAGAGATCCATCGCGCAAAGGCTATTGCAGGCATATCCATCAATATCATCAGCAACGCGCGCTTAGCCCTAGAAGCCGATAAGGCGAAGCATGAAATCATTGGCGATAGCGCATTGTCGCCTATTCTTCAGCACAGTAAATGACAGGTCGGGTAAAGGGTAGTCGCAACAAGTGCCCGACGATACGATGGACACCAGAAATGATTGAATTTGTTCGAACAGCGGTTAGAGACATGCCGCTACACGAAACCGCAAAGCAGGTTTCTCTTACTTATGGGATAATGGTTACCTATAATCAGATAAAGGGTGTAATGTCGCGGTATAGCCTCAAGACTGGACGCTCTGGTCGATTTGGCCCTGATAATAATCCTTGGAATGTCGGCTTGAAAGGCTGGAAACCAGGCGGGCGTAGCAAGGAAACTCAATTCAAGCCAGGCATGCTTAACGGTCGAGCCGCTGAGAATCTTAAGCCGCTTGGGCATGAGCGTATCAGCAAGGATGGTATCCACCAGCGCAAAATCCGCACGGATGGACCGCCACACCGCCGGTGGCGGTCAGTCCACAGTATCTTGTGGGAAGAGCACAACGGCCCTATACTGCCAGGGCATGTCGTAATCTTCATTGACGGTAACCGCGACAATATCCACATCGATAACCTCGCCATGGTATCCAGAAGAGAGCTGGCCATGCTGAATAAGCGTGGGTGGAACAATCTTCCTGCCGAGCTACGGCCAGCCGCTATCTTATCCGTGCGACTCCAGATTCAAGTCAAGGTACGAGAAGAAGAGGCGTGAATATGATGTTTCTCAGTCGTGAAGAACTCGAAAAGCTAACCGGTTACAAGAATCCGGGCGCTCAAGGGCGTGCGCTCAACACCATGGGCATTGAGCACAAAGTGCGCCCAGATGGTGCAGTGATTGTTCTGCGGTCACATCTTGAGGCTATCCTGGGTGGTCGTGCGGAGCGCGCTGCCGCACCTGAGCCGGACTGGAGCGGATTGGACGATGCCGCCGCGTAAACGCAAACCGGAAAACAAAGGCCTGCCGACCCGCTGGGAGCACTACCACGGCGCCTACTACTATCGCGTGCCACCAGGTCAGGAGGCGGCATGGGACGGGAAAAAGCGCTTCCGGCTGGGTAAGACCTTGCCAGAGGCCTACCGCACCTGGGCCGAGCGCATCACCCCGCGCGAGACGCCAACCACTATCGCAGACTTGCTCGACCGCTATGCCCTCGAAGTGATGCCCACCAAGGCACCAGCTACCCAGCGCGGCCAGGCCGCAGGAATCGAACGACTGCGGCGCGTGTTCAGCCACATGCCCATCGGCGCGTTCAAGCCGCAACACGCCTACCAGTACCGCGACAAGCGAGGCCGGACTGCGCCCACGGCCGCCAACCGGGAACTTGAAATCCTCAGCCACGCATTCACTAAGGCCATCGAGTGGGGTGCACTGGAACGCCACCCCATGATCGATGGCAAGTTCCGCAAGTTAAAGCGGCCGCCGCGCACCCGCTATGTCGAGGACTGGGAGATCATCGAAGCACTGTCTCTTCCGAGCACCCGGCGCCACGGCTCCGTGCGCATGCTGCAAGCCTACATCCGCCTGAAGTTGCTCATCGGTCTGCGCCGCACCGACCTGTTACGCCTACGCATGAGCGACCTGCGCGACGACGGCATCCATGTCACGCCAAGCAAGACGGCCAGAAGCAGCGGCAAGCGGGTGATCTACGAATGGACCGACGAGCTGCACACAGTCTTGAACGGGTGCAAGGCAATCCGCCCTGTCCATATATCGCCCTGGTTGTTCTGCAACCGTCGCGGCGAATGCTATGTCAACGACGATGGACGGGCCAACGGGTTCGAGAGCATATGGCAGCGGTTCATGGTCCGCCTGCTGACCGAGACAAAAATCACCGAACGGTTCCAGGAACGTGATCTTCGTGCAAAATGCGCAACCGATGCAGAGAGCCTGGAGCACGCTCGGGCGCTGCTCGCCCACGCCTCCGATAACACCACAAAGCGGGTCTACCGCCGCGGCCCGGAGAGAGTGAAACCGGTGCGCTGAATGTCACAAACGCATGCTTATGTCACATGCAATAAAAAAGCGGCTTCCGATGCAATGGAAACCGCTTGATTTTGAAAGAGAAATGGCGCGCCCGGCACGATTCGAACGTGCGACCGCCTGGTTCGTAGCCAGGTACTCTATCCAGCTGAGCTACGGGCGCTTGGCTCAACCCTGTTGGGTCGAGCGCGGTATTCTGGCGTTTGCGTTGGCTTTTGTCAACGCCGGAATGCGAGAAAATGCGTAACTACTCAGCTAACCGCTGAAATGCGCCAGCTCTGCGTTCAAAAATGGTCATTTACACTTGTAAACCGGCAATTGCTCCTGCATTGCCCTAATAAGTTACATCCCTGTAACGATCACATTTTTTGCCTTGATCTGACGCATTTCAGCGGCGATCTGAGCAGTTACCC
>JALULB010000184.1:0-2133 GCA_027041035.1 Sedimenticola sp.
CTACTCAGCTAACCGCTGAAATGCGCCAGCTCTGCGTTCAAAAATGGTCATTTACACGTGTAAACCCGGCAATTGCTCCTGCATTGCCCTAATAAGTTACATCCCTGTAACGATCACATTTTTTGCCTTGATCTGACGCATTTCAGCGGCGATCTGAGCAGTTACCCTTTATTTGATCTACTCGCTGAGTAGTTACAATATGCTATTGTCGGTCCTTATATAATAGCAAGAGCAGGAGAGGGGAGAGAGATGAATACACAGTATCACGGCGAAGATTTTGTCGCGAAACGCAGCAGGCAACTGCGGAAACTCGCGCGCGAGCATCAGGATTGCCTGCTGTTCGCCGCTGATCTGGCGGAGATTGCCGAGCGCGGAGACGACGAGGCGTTGGCGGCAGGTGTCGAGAGGGTGCGGGCCTACAATGACGCGGAACTCGAAGCCCATCTGCAACACGAAGAACAGACGATCTTCGCCCCGCTGATACAAGAATACGGCGAGCACATGGATCTATGCATCGCCCTCGGCAAGGAGCATGGTTACCTGAGAACGCTGGTCGAGGAGATGACGCCGGAAACCGCGCGAAAGCATCTCGCCGATTTTGCCCGTGTGCTGAAAAGCCACACCCTGGTGGAAGAGGAAAAGCTGTTCCCACTCGTCGACTCCCTGTTCACCCAGGAGCAGTTGGACAAGGTGATGGCGTTCACGCCGTTCCGGCGTCAGGCGCCCGGCGCCGACCGAGCGGAGTCCCGGGTCGACGAATCGGGCGCGGATGCGCATCGATGGCTGGATTCCGTCGAACGGCACCGGGACGGGCAAGACCCGCATGCCGGCAGCGTGGTGCTGTTCCCGCGTTACCGTCCCGACCTCTCCACGCGATTGGCGGATCGTCTTGGCCTGGCGTTCTTCGATTTCCGCGAAGAGGTGATGGAGGCGTTGGGTACCGACGCGGAATACATCTCTCTTCAGCAATTGAGTGACTCCCTGCGGGAGCGCGCCGCGGAAGGCGGTATCGTCGTGCATAACATCGAGGCGCTGCTGTGCGTGAAATCCGAGGCGGAAAGAGGCGAGTGGCTGTGCGCGTTTCTGGACCAGGACTGGCCGAACCCGGTTATCGTTCCGATCAGCGTCTACCAGTCCGATGTGCCGGAGGAACACCCGCGCGTGTGCGATCTGGAACTGATGAAGATGCCGCGTGCGTCTAGCGCCGAGGAGCTTCCCCAGGAGAATATCGACAAGTATCGGCTGGGTTCGCCAGGATAGCTGAACCGCCACGATACAGCCTCCGTCGCTCAAACGTCGGACTCTATCGTGCGTGCGATAATGCCGCGGTTTGGCTGGCGGAGGCTATATGCGCGGACGGGGCTTCACGAGCGCCAGCCGCCCTCGCCAATCAGCGGCACGAAACGCACGCCGCCCAGTGACTCCCGCTGGAAATCCCCGTCGGGCGAGCGACGGATGCGCATCAGCTGTTGCAAGCCGGGATCGGCGCCGACGGGAATCACCAGGCGGCCATTCAGGTCGAGCTGCTCCAGCAGCGCCGATGGCACCTCCGGACTGCCGGCCGCGACCAGGATGGCATCGAAAGGCATGTGCTCCGGCCAGCCCAGCGTGCCGTCGCCGTGGCGGACGTGGATGTTGGCGTAGCCCAGTTCCGCGAGTCTCCGGCGCGCGCTGTCCGCGAGTTCCGCGTGCCGCTCGACGGACCAGACCTCTGCCGCGATCCGACCGAGGACAGCAGCGGCATAGCCGGAGCCGGTGCCGATCTCCAGCACCCGGCTGTCCGATGTCAGTTCGGCCGCCTCGGCCATCAACGCGACGATATACGGCTGGGACAGGGTTTGTCCGGCGCCTATGGGCAGTGGCGAGTCGTCGTAGGCGTGCTCGCGCATTGCCTCCATCACGAAGGCCTCGCGGGGAACCGCGCGCATCGCGTCGAGTACCCGTGGGGCCGCGACGCCGCGCGTCTCGATCTGGGTCGCGACCATGTGCTCGCGTTGTGTGCTGAAATCCGGCATGTTTTCTGTGTGGCGCTTGAATGTTCAATGGCGAAGATGAGGGCGTGGGCGCCGATTGCAAGTCCCATGGCGTGGCCGGGTTCGACCCGGAAATTCATGAATTACACGCGCCCTCGCT
>JALULB010000184.1:2143-10433 GCA_027041035.1 Sedimenticola sp.
CCTCAGCTGTGCGTAACCGCCGATACGCGTCGCCTTCAGAAAATCCCTTGTGAAACCGGTATGCCGCGCGCTCATTGCGCGAATGCATGAAATTTCCGGTCTCGCTGTTCGGCGTATCGATAAATGTGATCCAATTAGCAGCTTGAATATCTTTCCACCGATTTCTCGGAAAAATCGGAAGCAGTCGATGGAATGCACGTGTCGGCCGTCTATATTGCAGCGATCATCCATTGACGGCTATTGAATGTGATTCTCTCTACCCGCTATCCCTATTTTATCCACCGCGCCCTTGCCGTGGTGTTTTTCCTCCTGCTTCCATTGAGTCTATCCGCCGCCGGCAATACGCTGACGGTTCAACTGGACGACCTCTACTCAGGCCAGTCGTTGGCTGGTGTGAGGGTGACGTTGCAACGGGTCGAACCTGGCGATGCCCTGACCTGGGTGGGCAGCGCGCGCACTGACGCGCAAGCGGAGGTCCATTTCGATGTCGATGCCAGCAAGCGCTACCGCGTGGTGGCGCGCCCGTATGGCGGCAAGGCGGCAAGCCAGCCTTTCCCCGGTTCGGTCGCTCGGGTCCGCCTGGCGGTCGGTCGCCTGCCCGTGGTGGTGCGCTCGGCGTTGAACGGGCAACCGCTGGCCGGAGAAAAGGTCACGCTGTACCGGATGCGCGAGGACGGTAGCCGGGAATGGTTCTCCCAACACGAGACCGATGCGAACGGTCTGGTGATATTCGAGCCGGATGGCCTGGACGCCGGCGCCCGCTATCGACTCGGCGCCGCGAGTCCGGCGGATGGCAGCCGTAAATACAGTGCGTTGATCAGCGCCACCGGGCCGTTCGAGTTCGTGGTTGGCAACCCGCCGGTGGAGGTTGAGGTCGTCAACGGTGTCAGCGGGCAGCCGCTGGCCAGCCTGGAACTGAACGTCTTCGAGCGGATTGGCGCCGACGAGCGGCGCTGGGTGGCGCAAAGAACCACCGATGAGAACGGCCAGACATTGATCGATCTCGACGGTCTGGATGCCGGTCGGGTCTATTATCTGTCCGCCAAGCCCTACAACGCCGGTCGGGTGGATTCCAGCGATATCTCCCGGCCGGGCAAGTTCCACATGCGCGTCGGCACGACCCCGGTGCGGCTGCTCGATGCGCGGACCGGCGCGGTCATCCCGGCGGTGAAGCTGACCGCCTACCGCAAGACAGAGGACGGTCGCTTGCACTGGTATCGATCCGCCGAGACCGATGCGACGGGCACGGTGTATTTCGATCTGCCGGCGCTGGGCGCGGGCGAGTGGTATCAGTTTCGCGCGCGCAGCCCCTTTTCCCGCGACCAGCGCTTCTATTCGGCGGTGATCGGCGTGCCAGGGCCGTTCGATTTTCTGGTGGAGCCGGGTACCCCGACAGCCGCGGATCGCAAGCTGCCAACGGTGTCCATCCTGTCGCCGCGCGGTGATCTGCCGGTCGCGGATGCCGGTTTCAGCCTGAGCGGCGTGGCCGACGACGATCAGGCGCTTTCCACGCTCGAAGCGACGGTCAACGACCCCCTGCTGGGTACCACGCACCTCCAGGTCAGCCTGGACGCAAGCTCGGGGCAGTGGCGGGCGAGCGTTCCGGCCGCCAGCATCAGCAGCGGCGAGCGCGTCAGTTTGCGGATCAAGGTGTGGGACAGCTCGCGGAACGCGGCGTCGGCGAGCGTCGATGTCGATGTCATCCAGGATACGCTGGAACCGGAGATACACATCCTCGCGCCGTCCAACGCGAATGGCCTGTCGGAGAAGGGCTTTCTGATCCGTGGCAACGCCAGCGACAACACCGGCATCGATGCGTTGACGGTGACCCTGCGGGCCAGCGATGGTCGGACGATCGCTGGCGGCCAGCCGATCAAGCTCTCAGCGGCCGGAAACTGGGCCTACTGGGCGCCGGACGAATCGCTGCTCGCCGGCCAGTCGATCAGCGCGCTGATTCGCGCCAGCGACAGCGCCGGCAATGTCGCCGAGATACCCTTGGACCTGTCCATCGTCGCGGCCTCGCTTACCCCGGCCCATTGGCTGAATCGCCTTACCTTTGGTGTCTCCGACGAGGCGCTGCGGGAGATCGCCTCGATGGGCAAGACGGCCTGGCTGAACCAGCAACTGTTCTCCCCGCTGAGCATCCCCGACGACGAGGCCGACGCGCTGTTGGAACAGGCCAACCAGGATTCCAAGCGTGATCTGGCCCGCTATGCCTTGGCGCGCGCCGTCACGACGCGCCGTCAGTTACGCGAGGTGATGATCTGGTTCTGGGACAACCATTTCAACACCGATGTCAACAAGCATGGGCGTGCCGCCTACGAGTTTCGCGAGTACGAGCTGTTTCGCGAGCATGCCCTGGGGCATTTCCGCGATCTGCTGGAGATCAGCGCGACCAGTCCGGCGATGCTGATCTATCTGGACAACATCAGCAGCCGCAAGGGCAACCCCAACGAGAACTACGCGCGCGAGTTGCTGGAATTGCATACCCTCGGCGTCAACGGCGGCTACAGCGAGCAGGACGTCGCCGAGGTGGCGCGCGCGTTCACCGGCTGGCGTGTCAAGCAGCGTGCTTTCTTCTTCGATTCACGTCGTCACGATGACGAGGCGAAGAACGTGCTCGGGCAGTGGATCGCGCCCGATGGCGGTATCGACGATGGTCGTCAGGTGCTGGATCTACTCGCCAGTCACCCGTCGACCGCGCGTTTCATCTGCACCAAGCTGGCGCGACGCTTCGTCGCCGACAAGCCGGACAGCGCGCTGGTTGCGGGCTGCGCCGAGGTCTTCCTGGATACCGATGGCGACATCGCCCAGGTACTTGCCTATCTGTTCGCGAGTCCCGACTTTGTCGCCGCCGAGCGCTTCCACGCGAAGTACAAGAACCCGGCGGAGTATATCGTCAGCATGCTGCGCGCATTGCCGATCGTTCCCGGAGGCAGTGGCCTGCGCAACGCGTTGGAGGGCATGGCGATGCCGCTGTTCATGAACCCGGTGCCGACCGGCTGGCCCGACAGCGGCGACAAGTGGATAAGCTCGAATCAGAGCTTGAACCGCGCCCGTTTGGCGATACGCATCGCCTACAGCCCGGTGCGTGACTACCGCGACCATGTGACCCTGAAGCCTGTCGTCCAGGCGGCGGGGCTGGATACCACGGATGCCGTCGTCGGCCATTTCGTCGAACTGCTGTTGCAGGGCGATGCCAGCGCCGCCGAGATCGCGGTGTTGCGTTCACTCGCTGGCGAAGATTTCGACCCCGAACAGGAGGATGCCGAGGCCGCGCTCAGCCGGCTGGTTTCCGTGATGCTCGCGATGCCCGGCTTTCAGCTTAAGTAGGTGGTGAAAATGGACAGAAGAATATTCTTGAAGAAGCTCAGCGCCGCGACCCTGGCCGGCGCCGGCATGACCCTGAACCCGGCGGCCGGCACCTTGCTGAAGTTCGCCCGCGCGGCGACCGGCGGCAACAAAACCCTGGTGGTGATCTTCCAGCGTGGGGGCTGTGACGGCCTGAATGCGGTGGTGCCCTACGCCGATCCCGATTACCGAAGGCATCGGCCGACCCTGGCGATTCCCGCGCCCGGCGCGGCGGAACGCGCGGCGCTGGATCTGGACGGATTCTTCGGCCTGCATCCGTCGCTGGCCGGACTCCACGAGATCTACCAGGAGAACAACCTCGCGATCTTTCCGGCGGTGCACTATCCCGATGCGTCACGTTCGCATTTCGACAGCCAACGGCTGATCGAAGGCGCCGCGCTGCAACGCCAGAACGACGGCTGGTTGAATCGCGTGATTCAGCAGAATCCCAACGCCGATCTACTCAACGCGGTCGCGTTGGGATCGCAGTTGCCGTTCTCGCTCTTCGGCGATATCCAGGTACCGTCCTTCGACAGTCTGCAAACCGCGTTGGGCGCGCCAGATACCCAGGAACCGGCTATACAGGCCGCGCTGGACGCAATTTTTCGGAACGCGCCGCCGACCAGCGGCAATCGCGATCGGCTGTACGGCGCCGGCCGGGTCGCGATGGAGATGCTGGATCAGCTCGCCTTGCTCGCCCAGGGCGAATATGTCGCGGAGAACGGCGCGAACTATGCCGATGACGGCTTTGCCCAGCAGTTGAAGCAGGTCGCCCGGCTGATCAAGGCGGATGTGGGGCTGGAGATCGCCACGCTGAATATCGGCGGCTGGGATACGCACTCGAACCAGGGCGCGGCGGAAGTCGGAGGCACCCAGGCGCGGCGCTTCGCCATCTTCGCCGACGGTCTGCGGGCTTTCTATCGGGATATGGCCGACCGCCGGGACGATGTCATGGTACTGACCATGACCGAGTTCGGGCGCACCGTGCAAGAGAACGCCAGTGGCGGTACCGACCACGGCAAGGCGTCCGCCTGGTTTGCCTTCGGTGGCCAGACGCAAGGTGGCGTGCATGGGGGATGGCCGGGTCTGGACGAAGCCGATCTGGACCAGGGGCGCTTCCTGCGTTACACCGTGGACTACCGGCATATCCTCGCGGATGTACTCAGCGGACACCTCGGAGTGAGAAACCTCGGCGCGATTCTGCCGGACCTGCTCCGGGTGCTTCCCGAGCGCGCATAACGCCCGAGCGGGATTCCTGTAGTATTGGCGTATCGCCGCCAAGGCGTACTATCGCGCCCACAGGATCCCCATTGCCCGCCAACGTTGTCCGGAACCCGCTGATCGCCGCGTTGCTGAAACGGCTTGCCGCCGATCCTCGCGGGGATTCGCCACGCCTGATCGAGACGCATATCTCGTGGGTGCTGCTCGCCGGGGAACGCGCCTACAAGATCAAGAAGCCGCTGGATCTGGGCTTCCTGGATTTCTCGACACTGGAGAAGCGGCGTTTCTTCTGCGAGGAGGAATTGCGCCTGAACCGTCGCTTGGCGCCGGATTACTATCTCGCCGTCGAGCCGATCACCGGCACGCTTCACGCACCCGAGATCGGCGCTCCCGGCGAAGCCATCGAATACACCGTCGTGATGCGGCGCTTTCCCGACGACAGCCATCTCGATGACGCGCATCCGCGCGCGGAGTGGTTCGACGCCTTCGCCGTGTTGATGGCCGATTTCCACCAGCGTGTCGAACGCGCCGCGCACGACAGCCATTACGGCCGGCCCGATGTCGTCCTTCGGCCGATGCGGGAGAACTTCGCCCAACTGTCCGCCGCCGGTGTCGTGGCCGACAGCGCGGAACGGCTGAAAAGGCTGCGTGACTGGAGCGACGCCGAGTTCGAGCGCTTGCAGCCCATGATCATCCAGCGCCGCGCCGACGGCTTCGTGCGCGAATGTCATGGCGACCTGCATTTGGGCAACATGGCCTGGGTGGACGGCAAGCCACTGGTGTTCGACTGCATCGAGTTCAACGCCGACCTGCGCTGGATCGATATCATCAGCGAGATCGCTTTTCTGGTGATGGATCTGCATGCCCGCCGGCGGCCAGCCTTCGCCGCGCGTTTCCTGAATACCTGGCTGGAGGCCATCGGCGACTATGCCGGTGTCGTCCTGCTGCGTTTCTACCTGGTGTATCGCGCCCTGGTGCGGGCCAAGGTCGAGGCGATCCGCGCGGCGCAAGCCGATACCGACGTGACCGCCCGCGCCGACGCGCGTGCCGCCGCGTTGTGCTATCTCCGTCTGGCGGATGCCTTTCGCCGGCCGGGGAAAGCCTGTCTGATCCTGACGCGCGGTCTGTCCGCCTCCGGCAAAACGAGTCTGACACGACCACTGCTGGAACGTCTCGGGGCGATTCGCATCCGCTCGGATGTCGAGCGCAAGCGCCTGTTCGGCCTGCGCGCGGAGGACAGCGGCGCGGCCGCGATCGGCGCGGGGATCTATTCGGCGCGGGCTGGCCGGCGCACCTACGCCCGCCTGCTGGAACTGGCCGCTGGGTTGCTGCGCGCGGGTTGTCCGGTGATCGTCGATGCGGCTTTTCTCGATGCCGGACAGCGCGCGCCGTTTCGTGAACTGGCCGGGGTCGTCGGGGTGCCCTGGGTGATTCTGGACTTCGAAGCGTCGGCCGATACCCTGCGGCGGCGCATCCAGCAGCGCCGGGGCGATGCCTCCGACGCGGATCTGAAGGTGCTGGAGCATCAGCTGGCCACGCGTGCCCCGTTGAACGCTGATGAAATGGCGCATGTCATGCGTATCGACACCGAGCGGCCGTTCGACGCCGATGCGCTCGCGCGGCGTATCCGCTCCCTGCATTCGAGCCGCTGAGCGAGCGCTGAGGTAACTACTCAGCTAACCACTGAAATGCGCCAGCTCTGCGTTCAAAAATGGTCATTTACACTTGTAACCCGGCAATTGCTCCTGCATTGCCCTAATAAGTTACATCCCTGTAACGATCACATTTTTTGCCTTGATCTGACGCATTTCAGCGGCGATCTGAGCAGTTACCCTTTGATTTGATCTGCTCGCTGAGTAGTTACGCGCTGAGTCAGGCTTCGCTCCGGCAATCGCGAATTTCCGTCTCAGTGCCGCACCGGCTTCTTCGCCAGCTTGCGCTGCAAGGTGCGCCGGTGCATGCCGAGCTGGCGGGCGGTGGCGGAGACGTTGCCGTCGTTCTCCAGCAATACGCGTTGCAGATACTCCCATTCTAGCCGTTTCGGAGACGGCGAGGTCGTGGGCGGCGCGACCTGGGCGTCGCCCGCGTCGTTGCTGAACGCGGCGACGATCTCATCGGCGCCAGCGGGTTTGGTCAGGTAGTGCATCGCGCCAAGCTTGATCGCCTCCACCGCCGTCGCGATGCTTGCATAGCCGGTCAGGATCAGGATGCGCGTGTGTTGCGACGCGGCATGCAGGATGCGGGTCATCTCCAGACCGGATTCGTCGCCGATGCGCAGATCGACGATCGCGTGGCTGAAGGCATTGTTCAGCAGCAAGGCGCGTGCCGCGTCGATGTTCAGCGCGATGAAGGTGTCGAATCCGCGCCGTTTCAAGGTGCGTGCCAATACGTCGCAGAAGGCTGCGTCGTCGTCGACGATCAGCAGGCGTCGTTCAGTCATCACTCACCGCCAGCGGGATCAGGATCTCGGTCAGAGTGCCGCCGCCGTCGCGCTCATGCAGCAAGACCTCGCCGCCGAGACGTTGGAGGGTGGTATAGGCGAGGAACAGCCCAAGCCCCAGCCCCCGCGGGTTTGTCTCGCCGGCGCCGGCTTGCAGCCCGCCGGGGCCACGGTCGGCGATCGTCAGGCGCAGTTCGTTGCGCTCGCAACACGCCTGTAGTTCGATAGCCTCGGGCGATACGTCGGCGGCGTTGTCGAGGACGTTGCCGATCGCCTGACGCAGGGTTTCGTCCGCCAGGATCAGCGCGCTGGAGGCGCATCGCGGCGCGTGGATTTGCAGGTGCGCCGTCGGGCGGCGATGCCGCCATGCCGAGGTCAGTTGGTCGAGGAATGCGTTCGCGGGCATCACGCGGCC
Source organism: Sedimenticola sp. (assembly GCA_027041035.1). Lineage (GTDB taxonomy): Bacteria > Pseudomonadota > Gammaproteobacteria > Chromatiales > Chromatiaceae > JALSSX01. The sequence continues at coordinate 9,571 of JALULB010000184.1, forward strand.
GCCATGCGCCTGCATCTCGTTGTTGGAAGAGGCCGACAGCACCGACAGCGATGTCTTGCAGCGGCGCACCTGTTGCGAGATCAGTTGAAGCTGTGCGTGCAGGTCGGCGTGGTCGGACGGAGGATGGTCTTCCGCGATCTCGTCGGCCAACAGCGCGATGGTCGCGAGCGGCGTGCCGAGTTCATGCGCCGCGCCGGCGGCCAATGCGCCCAGGGCGACGACGCGCTCGTTCTGCAAGGCCTTCTCGCGCGCCTGCGCCAGTGCTCGGTCGCGTTCGCGCAGGCTGTCGGCCAGGCGGCCGATGAAATAGGCGAACAATACCGCGCTGAGAACGAAGCCCAGCCACATGCCCTGGATGTGCAGATTGAAGCCGCTCATCCGATGCCCCATGTGGCTGCCCGGCAGGGGGATGTACCAGAACATCAGCAAAGAGTAGCAGGCGACGGTCAGCGCGACCATCATCCAGGCATAGCGGCGGGGCAGGGCGGTCGCGGTGATCACCAGGGGGAACAGGTAGATCCAGACGAAGGGGTTGGTCGCGCCGCCGGTGTGGTAGAACACGATGGTCAGCGCGGCGATGTCCGGCAGCATCTGCGCGAAGAAGATACCGGGTCCGCCGGGCAGGCCGGATTTCAACCGCCACCAACTCCACAGGTTCCACAGGCCGAGCGCCGAAAGCGTCAGCGCCAACGGCAGCAGATGCATCGGGTAATGCAGACCCCGCGCGAGTACCGCCAGCGCGATGCCTTGAATGACGATCTCGATATTGCGCAGGCGAATCAGATCACGCATCGCGCCATCGAGGGTGTGCGCGGCGGAATCGTCGATGAGGTTGGTGGATGACTGCATGGATGGCTTTGCTC
>JALULB010000185.1 GCA_027041035.1 Sedimenticola sp.
CCAGTCGAGCAGCACCTCCGCGAGTTTGCGCATGCGCGCGCCGCGTGCGTGCAGGCGTAGCCAGAGTTCGTAGTCCTCCGGAAAATCACCGTGCCGGTAGCCGCCGGCGGCGAGGATGTGGTCGCGCCGGAACATCACGCTGGGATGGACGAACGGTGATTCGGTAAAGATCGCGGTGTCGATCTGGGCAGGCCGCAGCAGCCGGTTCTGCCAGTCGATATAGGCGCGGTAGCCGGCCTTGATGTGTGCGTCGGGGAACAGCCGGGCCTGGCTGGCGCACAGGCTGAGTGCCGGCTCGGCGCGCATCGCGGCGAGCTGCTTCTCCAGCCGCCGGGGATGCATGATATCGTCGCCGTCCATGCGCGCGATCAGCGCCGCGCGGGCTTCGGTCAGACCGAGGTTCAACGCGTTGACCAGCCCCGGTCTCGGGTTGCGCAGCAGGCGCACGCGCGGCTCGTTCAGCGCCCGGACGATGGCGGCGCTGTCGTCTGTCGAGGCGTCGTCGATCGCGAGCAGCTCCCAGTCCGTCAGGCTTTGACGCATGACAGATCGCAGCGCTTCGTCTATCGTGGCGCTGGCGTTGCGAAACGGCAGCACGATACTGACCGAGGGGATATCCGGCATCTATGGGCGCAAACAGAAAATCGGGTTGGAAAGCGACATTGTTGCAGATCGGCGTGCTGCTGGTGGTGTTCTTTGCCATTCAGGCATGGCGCGCCCGGGAGTTGCCGGATGGCCCGGCGCCGCCATTGGCCGGCAGGCTGTTGACGGGTGGCCAGTTCGCTCTGGCCGATGCCGACAAACCCTTGCTGGTGCATTTCTGGGCGACCTGGTGCCCGGTATGCAAGCTGGAGGAGGGCAGCATCGACGCGCTGGCGAGGGATTATGCGGTGGTGAGTGTCGCGTTGCAGTCCGGCACACGCGACGAGCTGCGCGCCTATGTGCGTGAAAAGGGGCTGGATTTCCCGGTGATCGAGGATGCCGACGGCGAACTGGCGCGCGCCTGGGGCGTGAGCGGCGTGCCGGCGAGCCTGGTGATCGATCGCGCCGGGCGTATCGCCTTCCGCGAGCTGGGCTATACCAGTGGCATCGGCCTGCGCATCAGATTGTGGCTGGCCGGGCGCTGAGCGCCGTCAATCTTCTCCGATGACACGGTTGTCGCGCGGCGCGGTCAGCAGGGTCTCGGCCTCCAGCGGGCTTTTCGCATGCATCATGCGGTAGTCGGCGACATCGATATCGTCGGCATTGGCGCGGCGCTCGCGCACCAGTTTCTTCGCTTCCTGGTATTTGTCGAATACCCCGAGCTGGGTCAGGTCACGTTCGCCGACAATGCGATAGACGAAAAAAGGCATGGCAGTTACTCTCAAGTGGATGGCAGCGATAAAAAATAGCATGTTCGACGGTTTTCTTCGATACTGGAAGTCCGCGCGGCATCAAGGGTTGGCGACAATGTCCGGATTCTGGATATGCAAGAGAACAGGCCGGTGAGGGTGCTCGCGGGTGATATCGGCGGCACCAAGACACGCCTGGCGATCATCGATGTCGACGGGGTCGAGCTGGACATCCGGGTGGAAGAGACTTTTCCCAGTCAGGAGCATGCCTCGCTGCGCGCGATCATCCAGCAGTTCATTCGCGCCCATCCGGAGCCGGTCGGCGCCGCCTGTTTTGGTGTCGCCGGGCCGGTCAGGAACAACGTCGCCAAAGCGACCAATCTGCCCTGGCATATCGATGCCGCCGAGCTGGCCGAGCGCTTCGGCATCGCCCGGGTCTCGCTGCTGAACGATCTGGAGGCGAACGCCTGGGGCATCCAGGCATTGGGCGACGAGGACATCTTCGAACTGCACCCCGGCGCGGAAGATGCCTCGGGAAATGCCGCGATCATCGCGGCGGGCACCGGCCTGGGCGAGGCCGGCATGTACTTCGATGGCAAGGTGTTGCGCCCGTTCGCGACCGAGGGCGGGCACACCGACTTCAGCCCGAACAGCGACCAGGAGATCGAGCTGCTACGCTATCTGAAGCAACAGTATGCGCATGTCAGTTGGGAGCGTGTGCTGGCCGGCCCCGGCCTGGTGCATATCCACGATTTTCTGCGCTATGCCAAGCAGAGTGACACGCCTGCCTGGCTGGCGGAGGCGATGCGCGCCGGTGACCCCGCCGCCGCGATCTCGCGCGCCGCGCAAGCCCGGCGCGATGACATCTGCGAGGAGTCGCTGGAGTTGTTCGTCCATCTGTACGGTGTCGAAGCCGGCAACCTGGCGCTGAAACACATGGCCAGCGGCGGGGTGTATATTGGTGGCGGGATCGCGCCGAAGATCCTCGACTGGTTGAAGGGCGAGGAGTTCATCAGTGCGTTCCGTGGCAAGGGCCGCATGCGGCCGTTACTGGAACGGATACCGGTCAGGGTGATTCTGAACGATCGCACCGCGTTGTATGGGCCGGCGGTGTACGCGGCGGGCATGCGCATCTAGGAGGCTGTCGCGTGGTTGGTGGGTCGGACTTCAGTCCGACAACAGCGCCGCTTCAGAACGCCGATCGGCATGGCGCGCCCAACAAAGCACTCAACAAACCGAAGCCTCCGGCCACGCCGCTGTTGGCGGATTCACTGACTTGGGAGACAACAATGCAACTTGGAATGATCGGCCTTGGCCGCATGGGCGCGAACATGACGCGCCGGCTGATGAAGGGCGGAGTGGAATGCGTGGTGTTCGACCATAACCGGGAAGCCGTCGAGGGCCTTGCCGGCGAGGGCGCGACGGGTGCCGCCGATCTGGCCGATCTGGTGGCGAAACTGGAGACGCCGAGGCATATCTGGATGATGATTCCGGCCGCCTATGTCGACAGCCTGATCGATGAACTGATTCCGTTGCTGGCGCGCGGCGATACGCTGATCGATGGCGGCAACTCCTATTACAAGGACGACATCAGTCGTGCGAAGCGCCTTGCCGGGGCGGGTCTGCATTATATCGACACCGGCACCAGCGGTGGCGTCTGGGGGCTGGAGCGCGGTTATTGCCTGATGATCGGCGGCGAGGACGAGGTGGTGCGCCGCCTGGAGCCGGTCTTCTCCACCCTGGCGCCCGGTGTCGGCGACATCCCGCGCACCGAGGGTCGCGAGGGTCCGCCCGGTCCCGCGGAACAGGGCTATCTGCATTGTGGGCCGGCCGGCGCGGGGCATTTCGTCAAGATGGTGCATAACGGCATCGAGTATGCGTTGATGGCGGCCTATGCCGAGGGCATGAATCTGCTGAAACATGCCGGTATCGGCAAGGCGTCGCACCAGAAGGACGCGGAGACCGCGCCGTTGCGCAATCCAGAGGATTTCCAGTACGACATCGATG
>JALULB010000186.1 GCA_027041035.1 Sedimenticola sp.
CATATCGATCATATTTCAGGTCTCCGGCTTGCCACTCTTCAGGCTTGCGATAATCAGCAACACGACCCCGACGCTGATCGCCGCGTCGGCGATATTGAACGCCGGCCAATGCATATCGGCGACATAGCAATCGAGAAAATCCACCACATGCCCGAGCCGGACCCGGTCGATCAGATTGCCGAACGCGCCGCCGATCACCAGCGCGACACCCAGCGTTTCCCAGCGAAACCCGCGCGGCAGACGCCATAGCCACACCAGCAATGCCGCGATGATCGCCACCGCGAGCACGACGAAGAACCAGCGCTGCCAGCCGCCGGCGTCGCTGAGCATGCTGAACGCCGCCCCCTCATTATAGACCCGGGTCAGGTTGAAGCCGGGAAAAACGCGTCGGGTCTCGAACAGCAGCAGCGTCTGCTCGATCCAGTATTTGCTCAGTTGATCGAGCGCCACGACCAGCGCGGAGACACCCAACCAGCGCCACATCAGGCAAACTCCCGGCTTTCACCGGCACCCAGGTTCTCCACGCAGCGCAAGCAGATCTCCGGGTGCCCGCTGTCGGCGCCGACATCCTCGCGATGATGCCAGCAACGCGCGCACTTCTGGTGGCGGCTCGCGGAGATCACCAGCTTCAGGCCGTCGATCCCGGTCTCGCGCGCCTCCGCCGGCGCATCGGCGAACGCATGCACGCGCGCATACGAGGTGATCAACACGAAACGCAATTCGTCGCCCAGCGTGGCAAGACGCTGGCGACGTTCGCCATCGCAGTACAGACCCACCTCGGCATCCAGCGACGCCCCGATCAGGCCGTCCGCGCGCGCCTGTTCGAGCTGCTTCGCCACCGCGACACGCACCTCCAGCAGGTCTTCCCAGAAAGCGTCGTTGAACGCACTGCTCGCATCCAGATCGTCGAGACCCGCGTACCAGGTCGCCCAGAAGACCGTCGCGTCGCGCTCGCCTGGCAGGTGTTGCCAGATCTCGTCGGCGGTGAAACTCAGAATCGGCGCCAGCCAGCGGCAGAAGGCCTCGGCTATATGGTAGAGCGCGGTCTGCGCCGAGCGGCGCGGCAGACCATCGGCCTTCGTGGTGTACTGGCGGTCCTTGATGACATCCAGATAGAAGCCCCCCATGCCGACGACGCAGAAATTGTGCAGCCGGTGGTAGATCACATGGAACTGGTAGTCCTGGTACGCGCTGACGATCTCGCGTTGCAGCGCGGCCGCGCGCGCCACCGCCCAGCGATCCAGCGGAATCATCTCGTCGGCCGCGACCAGATCGGTCGCCGGGTCGAAACCATGCAGGTTGGAAAGCAGATAGCGCGCGGTGTTGCGGATGCGTCGATAGGCGTCGGCTGTGCGCTTCAAGATCTCGTCGGAGACGCTCATCTCGCCGCGATAGTCGGTGCTCGCGACCCACAGACGCAGGATGTCGGCGCCGAGGCTCTTGAAGATCTCCTGCGGCGCGACCACGTTGCCGACCGACTTCGACATCTTGTGCCCCTGGGCATCGACGGTGAAGCCATGCGTCAGCACGGCACGATAGGGCGGCGCGTCGTCGATGGCGATCGCGGTCAGCAGCGACGATTGGAACCAGCCACGATGCTGGTCCGAGCCCTCCAGGTACAGGTCCGCGGGAAAACCCAGCTCGGCGCGTGGCTTCAATACGGTGAAGTGTGTCACGCCGGAGTCGAACCATACGTCCAGGGTATCGCCGGCCTTGTCGTAATCACCGGCCTCGTCACCAAGCAACTCCCCGGCGTCCAGCGAGAACCAGGCCTGGATGCCGGCCTTCTCGACGCGCTGGGCGACCTGCTCGATCAACTCCGCGGTACGCGGATGCAACTCACCACTCTGCTTGTGGGTGAACAGCGGGATCGGCACGCCCCAGGTGCGCTGCCGCGAGATACACCAGTCGGGACGTCCCGCGATCATGCCCTCGATGCGCGCCCGGCCCCATTCGGGCATCCAGTGAACATCCCCGATCGCGGCCAGCGCGCGCTGGCGCAGGCCGGCCTGGTCCATCGAGATGAACCACTGCGGCGTCGCGCGGAAGATGATCGGCGTCTTGTGCCGCCAGCAATGCGGATAGCTGTGGCGCAACCGCGCCTCGCGCAGCAGGGCGCCTCGCGCCTTCAGCACATCGATGACCTTCTCGTTGGCGGTCAGCACATGCTCGCCGGCGAACAACGGCGTGTCTTCGAGGAAACGGCCGTCGCCGCCGACCGGGTTGTCGACCGGCAGGCCATAGCGTTGCCCGACGATGTAGTCGTCCAGGCCGTGGCCCGGCGCGGTATGCACGCAGCCGGTGCCGGCCTCCAGCGTGACATGCTCGCCGAGGATCACCGGCACCTCGCGCGCATAGAACGGATGCTGCAACAGCAGGCCCTCGAAGGCCTTGCCGGTGGCATAGCCGACGACATGATAGTCCTCGATATCCCAGCGTGACATGGCATCCTTCAGCAAGCCTTCGGCGACCACCAGGCGCTCCTTGCCGAGCGGCCCGTCGACCTGCGCCACGGCGTATTCCAGATCCGGATTCAACGCCACCGCCTGGTTCGCCGGCAATGTCCACGGCGTGGTCGTCCAGATCACCAGCGACATCGGCCCGTCACCCATGCCGTCGGGGACGTGATGGCAACGCCCGAGCAGGGCGGCATCGTCGAGCACCGGAAAGCGCACGTCGATGGCGTATGAATCCTTGTCCTCGTACTCGACCTCCGCCTCGGCCAGCGCCGAACCGCAATCGGTACACCAATGCACTGGCTTCGCGCCCTTGTGCAGATGGCCGTTCTCGATGATGCGTCCAAGCGCGCGGATCTCGTTGGCCTCGGCGCTGAAATCCATGGTCAGGTAAGGCCGATCCCAGTCGCCGAGCACGCCGAGGCGGACGAAATCAGCCATCTGCTTCTTCACCTGCTTGCCGGCGTACTTGCGGCATTCCTTGCGAAACTGCTCGGCGCTGACCTTGCCGCCCGCCTTGCCGACCCGCTTCTCCACCTGCAATTCGATCGGCAGGCCATGGCAGTCCCAGCCCGGCACATAGGGCGCATCCATGCCGTCCAGGCCGCGCGCCTTGACGATGATATCCTTCAACACCTTGTTCACCGCATGCCCGATATGGATCTCGCCGTTCGCGTAGGGCGGGCCATCGTGCAGTACGAATCTCGGCCGGCCAGCGGCACGCTTACGCTGCTCGGCGTACACCTTCAGTTGCTGCCAGCGCTTCAGCATCTGTGGCTCGCGCTGCGCTAGGTTGGCGCGCATCGGAAAAGCCGTCTTCGGCAGATTCAGGGTTTTTTTGTAGTCAGCCACAATCGTATTCCCGGTTCACAACAAGATCT
>JALULB010000187.1 GCA_027041035.1 Sedimenticola sp.
CGAAGAAGGCTTCGAGGCTGCGGTTGTTGACGGTGATCTGACCGCTGCCGGCCGCGCGCGTATTCCTGACGGCCGGCAGCGGTCAGATCACCGTCAACAACCGCAGCCTCGAAGCCTTCTTCGGTCGCGAAACCGCTCGCATGGTCGTCCGCCAGGCGCTGGAAGTCACCGAGATGGCGGACAAGGTCGACATCAAGGCCACCGTGCGTGGCGGCGGCATCACCGGCCAGGCCGGCGCCCTGCGTCACGGTATCGCCCGCGCGCTGACCGACTACGACGAGAACCTGCGCTCCCCGCTGCGCAAGGCCGGTTTCCTGACTCGCGACGCGCGCATGGTGGAACGCAAGAAGGTTGGCCTGCACAAGGCGCGCAAGCGTCCGCAATACTCGAAACGTTAATCGAGGTCTCCCGGTTGCCACCCCGCTGTACACGATGGGCGCAAATGGGAGTCGGATCGGATTATTGGGGAATCGTCTAGCGGCAGGACTGCGGACTCTGACTCCGCCAACCAAGGTTCGAATCCTTGTTCCCCAGCCAATTAAAAAGCCAGTTGAAGCCTTTCAACTGGCTTTTTCTTTGTCGGTAAAAGGGGTTCGATCAGTGCAGGGTTCTCGGCATCGACAGAATAAACTGCTCGATTCGCGCATCGAACATCTCGCCGTCACTGGAAACCATGCCATAGCTTCCGCGCATGCTGCCGACCGGCGTTTCCAACATCGTGCCACTGGTATAGCGGAACGCCTCTCCCGGGCGTAGATTCGGCTGCTCGCCGACCACGCCCTTGCCCTTCACCTCCTGCACCTTGCCATTCGCATCGGTGATGATCCAGTGGCGTGTCAACAATTGGGCCGGTTTCCGCCCCGAATTGCGTATCGTAATGGTGTAGGAGAAGACGTAGCGATCATCGATCGGATCGGACTGATCCTCGATAAACTGCGTCTCAACGCTGACGACAATCTGTTTTTCAGGCACTTCGGTCATTCTATTCACTATCCAGCAGGGGTGATCCTTACGCCCGACACCCCGCCGATCGATGGCGAGGGGGCAAAGAAATCACTGAAAAATGGCGTCCAGGGATCTGTCGGATTCAGGGAATCTCAGCGAGAAAGCAGGGCAAGCCCCCGACCTTTCGAAGCGAATAGTGGTGGCTATTTCAACGAAAAGACCGGTAAACCCAACCGCCTCGGTAGACTACCCTAACCCGGAAATCTCATAAATTTGCGCGATGATCGCGCTGCATATTGATTCCACAAGCAATTTTCCGAAGGCGTCGCATACCCGCGAGTACGCGCAACTGAAGAAAATTGCTTGTGGAATCAAGAGGCAAGCGAGGGCGCGTGCAATGCGTTAAGTTTCCGGGCTAAACCCGACAGGCTCCTGGCCGCCGATTATAACTCAGACCACCACCTCCGGCCCGCCATCATGACCTTGCGTGTTGTTACGTTATTCTCCCTGTTGCTCAGCCTTTCGGTCAGCCAGGCCGGCGACGCCGATCAGCTGTTGGCGGCGGCCTCTCTTGGCCGCTATCGGCAACTGACGGACCTGATCACCGACGGCGTGGATGTGAATGCGAAGAACGCCGCCGGCAAGCCCGCGTTGTCGCTCGCCACCTATTTTGGCAACACGATGAGCGTTCGCGCCCTGCTCGGCGCCGGTGCGAACCCGAACCAGGCCGACAGCCTCGGCAATACCGCGCTGATGGACGCCGCCGCCAGCGGACGGGTCGCGATCATTCAGCTACTGATCGAAGCCGGCGCCGACGTGAATCTGAAGAACAACATGGGCCTGAGCGCGCTGGCGCGCGCGACCAACGCTCACAATGCCATCCAGGTGACAGAGTTGCTGAAAAAAGCCGGCGCGGTGGAAGACAAGCCGAAGGAGCCGGAGGGCGACCCCGATGCCGAAGCCGATCCGGAGAAAAGCAAGGGGAAACCCGCAGAACCCACGGACTAGGAGGCTGTCGGATTATGGATGAATCTACTGCGAAGATGGGAGAGCGGCCCAAATATCCCCGTTTTTTCGTTACATAGGCCCACTATGCGCCTCAAAACCGGGAACATTTGGCCTCGCTCTCCCACCTCCTCGCTACGATCCCCCATAACCCGACAGCCTCCTAGCCAAAATATCGAGAAAGCTCAGAAACGGGCCTGTTCCGCATCCCATTCAGAGGCGAGCAAGCACGTGCCGATATGGTAAAGTGAGCGCTTTATTTTCGTAACTACTCAGCTAACCGCCGAAATGCGCCAGCTCTGCGTTCAAGAATGGTCATTTACACTTGTAAACCGGCAATTGCTCCTGCATTGCCCTAATAAGTTACATCCCTGTAACGATCACATTTTGCCTTGATCTGACGCACTTCAGCGGCGATCTGAGCAGTTACCCTTTATTTCATTTGATCTGCTCGCTGAGTAGTTACTTATTTTCACGGGTTGCGCACATGACAAAAGGCTTCAGGGTCGGCGTGGTTGGCGTCGGCTATCTCGGCAGATTCCATGCCCTGATCTGGTCGCGCCTGGCGGGCGCGGAGCTGGTCGGTGTCGTCGATACCCATACCGAGGCCGCCGAGAAGGTCGCCGAGGAAGCCGGCTGCCGTGCCTATCCCGATGCTGCCGCATTGATCGATGCCGGCCTGGACGCAGTCAGTATCGTGGTGCCGACCAGCCTGCACCGCGAGATCAGCCTGCCGTTCCTCCACGCGGGCATCCATATGCTGCTGGAAAAGCCGATCGCGGACAGCCGCGAGAACGCGGAAGCCATCGTCTCGGCGGCGACTCGCGCTGGCGTGATACTCCAGATCGGCCACCTGGAACGCTTCAACGCCGGCATCATGGCACTGGCGCAACGCATCCAGCAACCGCGCTTCATCGAGGCGCACCGCATGGGCGGCTTCGTCGATCGCGCCACCGATGTCGATGTGGTCTCCGACTTGATGATCCACGACATCGACATCATCCTGTCGTTGGTGCAGTCCGAGATCGTGCACATCTCCGCCGCCGGCACGCCGGTGCTGACCGAACACGTCGACATCGCCAATGCCCGGCTGGAGTTTGCCAACGGCGCGGTGGCGAATGTCATCGCCAGCCGCGTCTCCGAGAACCGCCTGCGACGCATCCGGGTCTTCGAACCCAAGCGTTATCAATCCCTGGATTTCATCGAGCAGACGCTAGACCTGGCCTGGCCGGAGCCGCGCGACGACAGGAAGTGGCCCGAGATCGTCACCGAGCGCGTCGCGATCGAGCCGGTCAAGCCCCTGGATGCCGAGATCGCCGCCTTCATGAACTGCTGCCAAAGCCATGCGCGTCCGCTGGTCAGCGGCGAGGACGGCCTGGCCGCGCTGGATGTCGCCTTGCAAGTCAAACAGAAGATCACCACATGAACTCAGTCAGCAATCCCATCCCTTACCTGCGCCTGCAACAGGAATACACCGAGCTGCGGGATGCATGGTTCGCGCATATCGATGAAGCCGGCGCCAGCGGCGCCTTCATCCTCGGCCCGGAGGTCAGCGCCTTCGAACGCGAGGCCGCCGACTATCTCGGCGCGCGCCACGCGATCGCCGTCGCGAATGGCACCGAGGCGCTGGTGCTGTCGCTGCGCGCGCTCGACATCGGACCCGGCGACGAAGTCATCACCACGCCCTTTACCTTCTACGCCACCGCCGAGGCGATCAGCCTGGTCGGCGCGACACCGGTATTCGTCGACATCCGCGAGGACAGCTTCAACATCGATCCGGAATGCATCGAAGCGGCCATCACCCCGGCGACCCGCGCGATCCTGCCGGTACACATCTTCGGCCACCCCGCCGACATGAGCGCCATCGACACCCTGGCGAAGAAACACGGCCTGAAGGTCATCGAGGACGCCGCCCAGGCGTTTGGCGCGGAGCACGCGGGCGCCAAGGTCGGCAGCCTGAGCGATTGCGGCTGCTTCAGCTTCTACCCGACCAAGGTGCTCGGCTGCTACGGCGATGGCGGACTGATCGCGACCAGCGACGACGCGCTCCGCGAGCGACTGCTACGACTGCGCAATCACGGCGCCACGGCACCGTTCATCCACGCGGAAGTCGGCTACAACAGCCGGCTAGACGCCATCCAGGCGGCGCTGTTGCGCATCAAACTGCGCGACCTCGACGCGGCCGTCGCGAGCCGCCAGCGCATCGCCGAGCGCTATACCGAACAGCTTGCGACGAGTGACTGCGTCTGTCCATCGTTGCCGGCGAACGGCCAACATGCCTTCAACCTGTATACCATCCGCCACCCACGCCGCGACGCGTTGCGCGAGATGCTGAACGCGCGACAGATCGGCAACAGCCAATGCTACCCGGAAGGCCTGCATCTGCAACCGGTGCATGCCTCGCTGGGTTACCGGCCGGGCAGCCTGCCGGTGGTGGAACGGCTCTGCCACGAGACCCTGTCGCTACCGATATTCCCCGGTCTGCGCGACGATGAAATCGACAGGCTGTGTGAATTGTTAAATCAGATGCAGTGACCGGAAAACCCGGTACTTTGCTGGTAATATTCCCGTATCACCCCTAGGAGTCTGTCGGGTTATGGGGGATCGTAGCGAGGGAAAGCTGATGTGAGCGGGATTTCTCCCTGATTTGAGGCGAATAGTTGCGCTATTTAACGAGAATCAGGGGGGAATCCAGCCAAATTCAGCTTTTCCGCACGCCTACAGGGATGTAGGTAGGTAGAGCATTGCAGGAGCAATTGCCGGGTAGGTTCTCTATTCTCAGACAGCCTCCTACTGTGATCATACGACGACTTTATAGGAAAACCGGCCATGCCCCGGCCATACACGGAAACCCGATATCTTCATGACATGCTACGCAATCGGCGACGTCCAAGGCTGCTATGACGAGCTGCGCAAACTGCTCGACAAACTCAAATACGACCCGGCCGATGACCGCATCTGGCTATGCGGCGACCTGGTCAATCGTGGCCCCAAATCACTCGAGGTGCTGCGCTTCGTCAAATCGCTCGGGCGATCCGCCGTCAGCGTGCTCGGCAATCACGACCTGCACCTGCTGGCAAACGCCTACGGCAACGGCAAGCACCGCGAGGACCACACCCTGGACGCCGTGCTGGAAGCACCCGACGCCAGCGAGCTGATCGACTGGTTGCGCCAGCGCCCGCTGATGCACTCCGACGACCGCCTGGGCACGCACATGATACATGCCGGCCTGCCACCGGAATGGGATATCCCGAGCGCGCGGCGACGCGCGCGCGAGGTCGAGATCCAACTGCGCGAGAAAGACCCCTCGGACTTCTTCGCCGGGATGTACGGCAACAAACCGGATCGCTGGAGCGACAAGCTGCAAGGCATGGATCGCCTGCGCTTCATCACCAACTGCTTCACCCGCTTGCGCTACTGCAAACCGAACGGCAAGCTGTGCCTGAAGGAGAAAGGTCCGATCGGCACCCAGGCGGCGGATTGCCTGCCCTGGTTCCGCGTCCCGAACCGCGCCAGCGCCGGCGAGCGCATCCTCTTCGGTCACTGGTCGACACTCGGTTATCATCACGAAGACAATGTCTGGGGGCTGGACAGCGGCTGCCTGTGGGGCGGCGCGTTGACCGCGCTCAATCTGAAACGCTACAAACCGGTGCGAGTCGACTGTGACCGCATGCGGGAACCCGGTTGACCACACATGCTGGACACGATACGCGAAATCCAGACTCCCGAGGGCATCGCCCTGCGGCTACGCCCGGCCGGACCGCTGCCGCGCATGTATGCCTGGTTGATCGACCTGCTGATACGCGGCGTCATCTTCGCCGTCGTCGCGATACCGATGGGCTACCTGCTCGGCAAGGCATCCGCCGGACCGCTGGCGATCGTCGCCTTCATCATCCTGTGGTTCTACCCGGTGCTTTTCGAGGTGCTGCACAACGGCCAGACGCCGGGCAAGCAGCATTACCAGTTGCGCACCCTGCACGACGACGGCACGCCGATCGGCTGGACCTCCTCGCTGCTCAGAAACCTGATGCGCACGGTTGATTTCCTGCCGTTCCTGTATGGTCTCGGTCTGGTATCGATGCTGTTGACCCGGGACTTCCGCCGGCTCGGCGACATCACCGCCGGCTCGCTGGTGGTGCACAGCGACAGCCCGGAACATACCCACCACATCCCGGCGGCGACACCGATGGCGCCCCCGGTACCGCTGACCGCCGGAGAACAGCAGATCATCATCAACTACGCGGAACGCGCCGAACGCTTCCACCCGGCGCGTGCCGATGAACTCGCCACGCTGGCGGCGCCGATTCTGCTGCGCCCGACCGCGAACAAGAAAGATCTTCTCGGCATCGCCAACTGGATCGCCGGATCGTCATGAAACAGAAGCAGTTCGAGCATATCAACACGCCGCTCTGGGACACACTGGAGAAGATCCTCGACGGCGAGGCGTCGGGCGACGCCCATCGACGCCTGCCACAGTTGTATCGCTCATTGTGCCAGCATCTCGCCCTGGCGAACGAACGCTTCTACAGCCTGGCATTGATCGAACGTCTCGATGACCTGGCGATGCGCGCTCACCAGCGTCTCTATCAGCAACGCGCCAGCCAGCGGCTCAGCCCGCTGACCTTCTTCAGTGAAACCTTCCCCGCCGCGGTGCGCGAGCATTGGCGCTGGATACTCGCCGCGACATTGATCTTCTACCTGCCGCTGCTGCTGATGATCCTGTGGCTACAGGCGGATCCGGATCTGATTCACGCGATGATGGACAATGCGACGATCAGCTCGCTGGAGGAGATGTACCAGCCGGAGCACGCGCGCATCGGCGCGGCGCGCGACGCGGAAACCGATCTCGGCATGTTCGGTTTCTATATCTACAACAATACCGGCATCGGCTTCCGCAACTATGCCAGCGGCCTGCTGTTCGGCATCGGCACGCTGCTCATCCTGCTGTTCAACAGCCTGTATATCGGCGCCGCCGCCGGGCATATCACCCAGATCGGCTATAGTGGCACGTTCTGGCCCTTCGTCGCCGGGCACAGCGCCTTCGAACTCACCGCGATCGTCATCAGCGCCGCCGGCGGCCTGAAACTCGGCTTCTCGCTGCTCGCGCCGGGACGCCGCAAACGCCTCGACGCGCTGCGCCAGGCCGCCGTGGAGACCGCCCCGCTGATCGGCGGCGCGGCGGCGATGTTCCTGCTCGCGGCCTTCGTCGAGGCTTTCTGGTCGGCACGCGGCAACATGCCGGCGCATATCAAGTACGCGGTCGGCGCGGTGTTATGGGCCGCGATGCTGGCGTATTTCTCGCTGGTGGGCAAACGCCATGGATCTTGAACGCATATCCGTCGCGATACGTCCCCGCTCCGAACGCGAGGCCATCGATCTCGGCCTGCACATGGTTCAGGCGCACGCGCGCGCCATCTATCCGCCGTGGGCCATCGTCGTGCTCGCCAGCGCGGCGTTTCTCGCCGTCGCGCTGCCCGGCCACCCGCTGATCGCCGTATTGCTGTTCTGGCTTGGCCTGCCGATCTATGACCGCATCGTCGTGCATGTCCTCAGCAAAGCCTTGTTCGGCGATGAACCCGACTGGCGCGAGACCCTGGCCAGCCTGCCGTCGCTGTTGCGCACGCTGTCGCTGAACCCCCTGAACCGCATCGATTTCACGCGCTCCTTCAATCTGCCGGTGATCCAGTTGGAGGCGCTTCGACCCAGCCGCCGTACACGCCGCATTGGCACCCTGCAACGTCGCGTGCGCGGCGACGCGGTGGCGCTGAGCGCCGCCTTTCTCGTCATTCAACTGGTCCTGCTGATCGGGCTGTTGACGCTCGGCCCGCTGTTGCTGCCGGAGGGCATGCTCGGCAAGCTGTCGGTCGACCTCGGCGGCTCGGTCTATTGGGACAAAGTGGCGCCGTGGCTGTTCGCCGGCGCCTACGTCCTGGTGATCCTGTTTCTCGAACCCTTTTACGTCGGCGCCGGCTTCTCTCTCTACCTGAACCGCCGGGCGATGCTGGAAGGCTGGGACCTGGAGATCGGCCTGCGCGGCATGGCGCAACGCATTCGCGGCGCCGCCGGCGTTGCCTGCGTGTGTTTCGCGCTGTTCGCGGTGCCCGCATGGCTGCCCGATGCCCAGGCCGCCGACACCTCGGCCAGCCGCTCCGGCCAGCCTCTCGATGCCAGTCAGCCACTCGACGAAAGCGCCGCGCCGGAGGTCATCGCCAAGGTGCTCGCCCAGCCGGTGTTCGGCCACGAGGAGCGCTTTCTTCAGTGGCGTTACATCGGCGGGCGGGAGAAGGAGAAAGCGCCGGAAAGCCTCGATCCCAGCGGTTTCCTCGACTGGCTGTTCAACTCCATGCTGGTCGGCAGCGCGTTCGCCAAGGTGATGCGCGCGCTGTTGTGGCTGCTGGTGATCGCCGCGCTGGCCTGGCTCGTGTGGCGACGCGATCGTTGGCTGCACCTGATCCGCTGGCGAGGCGTCGCCGCCACGCCCGAAGCGCCTATCGTCGTCGCCGGCATGGATGTCACGCCCGAATCCCTGCCCGCCGACATCCCCCGCGCGGTCCGTACCTTGTGGAACCAGGGCCACCACAGGGAGGCCATGAGCACGCTCTATCGCGGCACCCTGGCCGCGCTGGTGGAACGCAAACACCTGAAGGTGGATGCGAGCTGTACCGAACAGGATTGCATCGACGCCGTGGAACGCCTGGAGACGCCCGATGTCAGTCGCCATTTCCGCGATCTGACCACGCTCTGGCAACTGCTCGCCTATGGCCACCGACTGCCGGAAACCCGGGTCGTGGAGATGTTGTGTCGCCAATGGTTTCAGCTCTATGGCGAGAAACCGTGATGAATCACCGCCGCCTGATTCTGACACTCGCCATCGTTGCGGCCATCGGGTTGCTGATCTTCTGGTTTCGGCAGAACTTCGAGCAGGTGGAACAGAGCCGCCATGTCGGCATGGAAAAAGCCGCGCTGCGCAACCCGCTGTTGGCCGCCGAGCAATTCCTGCGCCTCATGGGCCTGAACACGAACACCGGACCCGAGCTGATCGTGGCCCGGCCGGATCTGCCCGCGAACGCGATATTGATCATCGACGCACCACGCGTCGCGCTGGGGGAAAGCGGCCACCAGCGGCTGCTCGATTGGGTCGCCGACGGCGGTCATCTGATCATCGGCGTCGACCCCGAGCCGTCGGCCGAAGCGACGGACCCGATACTCGACGCCCTGGACATCGGCGCCGAGTTGGCCGACGAGAACCTGAACAGCGAAACGCCCGTGGAGCAGAGCCGCGAGGCCTTTGGTCTGGCGATCGACTATCAACCGCTGAGGATCATGCTGACCGACCGCGACGACATGCAGGTCGCGTTTGCCGACGAGAATGGTTACCACTTGCTCGAATTCGCGTATCACAAGGGCAGCATCACCCTGTTCAGCGACCTGCGCTGGCTGCGCAACGAGCACATCGGCGAATATGACCACGCGCGCTTTCTCCACCGCCTGGTCACCTCCTTCGACAACGGCAAACCCCAGGTTCTGCTGACCCACGACCTGCGCGCCTCGTCATTGCTCGATCGGCTGCTGACGCGGATTCCGCTGACCTTCGTCGCCATCGGCGTCGGCCTGATACTGCTGCTGATGCGCGTCACGCGGCGCTTCGGCCCGCCGCTACCGACACCGACACCGGAACGACGCCAGTTGGTCGAGCATATCGAGGCTTCCGGCTATTATCTGTGGAGCAAGGGCTTCGCCAGCGCATTGCTCGACGCCGCGCGCCAGCGGGTGAAACACAAGCTGTATCAGCTGTGGCCGGAGATGGAGCATCTCGCCAACGGCGAGCAACACGCACGCATCGCCGAAATCACCCGCCTGCCCACCTCCAGCGTGGAACTGGCCCTGTTCAAGGCCGCCCAGCACAAACGCGAAAGCTTTACCCGGCAGGTGCGCCTGCTGGAACAACTCAGGAAACGCTTATGAACGACGATAGCAGCATCATCCTCACCCAGCCCGGCGCCACCGCGCTGACCCAGGATCTGCGCAAGGAGATAGCCCGCGTGGTGGTTGGCCAGCAGGCGGTTATCGAGGAAATCATCATCGCCTTCGCCGCCGCCGGCCATGTGTTGCTGGAAGGTGTTCCCGGACTCGGCAAGACGCTTCTGGTGCGCGCGTTGGGGGCTACCTTTGGCGGCGTGTTCCAGCGTATTCAGTTCACGCCCGACCTGATGCCGGCGGACATCACCGGCCACGCGGTGTTCGACGCCGGCACGAGCAAGTTCCGTATCCGCCACGGACCGATATTCACCCACCTGCTGCTCGCCGACGAGATCAACCGCGCGCCGGCCAAGACCCAGGCCGCGCTGCTCGAAGTCATGCAAGAGCAGCAGGTGGGTGAATATCGGTCCGTGGCGGAT